>JBCCDL010000390.1:0-6048 GCA_039030815.1 Cyanobacteria bacterium P01_A01_bin.83
GCTTAATATTAATCGGCAAAATTCTCCAATTGACACCAACGGTTCTTAATTTCCAATATAAACTAGCAGATTCCTTAACATCCTCCCACGAACAGATAAAAACTTCATCAAGGTCTTTATAGTTGATTCCATCTAAAGCTTGAAATAGCGAAGCTTCGTCCTCAAATTCTGCCAAGTTTAATTGACCTGAAATTTGAAATACTTCGCTGCTTTCCAGTAATTTTCTGGATCTTGCTAACTCTTCGGGGTTCCCAATTAAAAGAATTTTTTGTCTTAAAGGAAGATACTTTTGTCGTACATAAGCCCAAACCCAGTTTAAAGTCAGTCGCTGAAAAGTTACCAAAATTGTGGTTAACAATCCTGCTATTACTAACTGGTATATAATCTTTGGTTCGTAAAACCTTAAGGCTATGGGGACAACTGCTAAATGTGCCAAAAATATTGCCGTTATCGTATTAGAAAGATTTCGGCTTTTGTCTCCCTTACGATATAAATCGTAAGCAGAAAACAAGAAAACCATGAATGCTAGTACCGTTAAAAACAAGCTAGCTTCAGAATCTCGCCACAGATAACTGACGTTAAACTCACTCAACTTATGCCAGTCATATAGGTCGGCAAAAATCCACCCTACTAATAGTGAGAAACTGTCTAATACAAACAAGAGTACTATTTTCAATCTATAAGAAAGTTCTTTGCCTGCTAACTTAAGATACCCAGGAGAACGTAGGTCTCTGTTTTGCTCTATTTCACTAGCTAAATAATTTTTTCCTGATTCGTAGCTTGAAGTACTGGAGAGTTTGTCTAACATGAGCTGCTTTTAAGTTATTCTTAAATTTTTGAAATTAGCTTAATCTGCTTTATGCAATATTTATTTGTTATCTGGAATAGGATAAATGCTTAATGTCAGTTGGGAGTTAAATAGTGGAGGCTAAACAATATTGCTAAAATGAATAAGCTTCTAAAAGTATTAATAATCCTTATAACGATCAAAATTGGTAAGGTAAGTGATCTCATTTAAGGGAAAACACTTAGTCATAGAATAATGTATAACTCACGCTTTTACAACCTGTCAATGGCTAATGTAAGACATATAACCACTTGGCATTTTTTTTAAAGATGATGGCAGTAATACAGAAAAAAGTAAAAAACTTTAGTAGAAATTACTGAATTAAAAAATGTCTTGGCGACGCAGCGCTATTAAAGCAACAATAGCGTAGATCAAGGTGTGCGCCATCAAAATCCCCCAATTTAAAATCAAATTATCCCAGGTAGCATCATATACAGGAGTGGCTTGAAATATGTCATTTAACATTTCGGCACTCAGTACGGGGTTTGGTTGAGGTGCCATTGAGTTGACATCGGCGAGGGAACCATATGCCCCTATTGACCAGCGACTAAGCATTAACCAAGAAAGCTTGCTAGACCAGACGTCTAGGGTAAATAAAACTCCAGAAAAAATAATTTGTGGAATCATGATCAGAGGTAGAATTCCGTTGCCCTCATTTTCAGTTTTGACAAATGCAGATAGCATCAGGCTGAGGCTGGTACTGGCAAGTAGCGTCAAAAAAGTAGTGATTCCAAAGCCCAATGACCATGCAATTAATGTTGATTTAGGAGCTGCAAATACTAGCAGCACTACAGCTGTGATTAACAAAGTTTGAACTAGAGCTATACCCCCTCTAATAATTAGTTTTGAAGTAAGGTAAGGCAAAAGTCCTAAGTTAAGCAATCTTTCCCGAAAGTAGATCGCTTTTTCTTTAACAATCTCACGGATCGCATTTGATAATCCAATCCAGATGGCAATACTGCTGAAAATGAATAGAAGTCTTAATGCTAGAGAAGCTTGTGTTATGCTCGCCTCATCTACAATACTCAGCGGTTGCTCATCACGTAAAGGTAGCCCAGTTAACGCGATAGTAATCGGTCCTGCCAGTAGAGTTAAAATCAGGCTAGTACTGTCTCGACTGACCAACTTCCAATAACGCTTGCATAGTAAAGATAGTTGAGCCACGGGAGAGATCCCAGTTTTGGAACCGCTTGATTTAGCTGCCTGTTGATTTTCTTTACCAGGGCTAAGAGAATTTTGGATGTAGGATTTATATTCAGGAGAGACAGCATATTTTTGTGACCAATAACTCACCCTTTCAGCGATCGCCGCTTTATTCTTGCCCTTATTAAGTTCGATGTAAATATCAGCAAAATCGTCAAATTTTTCGTCCTGGAAGTTGCCACCATAACTTTGGAAAAAAGGTAGTGCCTCGGTGGGTGGACCATAGTAACAAAGACTACCTCCTAAGCCCATAAAGGCAATGCGATCGCAGATACTAATATTATCTGTCGCGTGGGTAACAAGAGCGATCGTCCGCCCACGATCAGCCTGTTCTCGCAATAACAACATCATTTCCTTATCTAAACCAGGATCTAAACCTGAAGTTGGTTCGTCTAGGAAAAACAGCTTGGGATCAGCTAATAATTCTACGCCAATGCTGACTCGCTTACGTTGTCCACCACTAAGTCTTGATACTAATGTATTACGGACATGGGATAGCTTGATCTGATCTAAGGTGTTAGCGATTACCTCGCTGATATTGGTATCGGGGGGCAACCGTAACTGACAAGCAGAATGTAAAACCTCTGATACGGTTAAGTCCCGATGAATAATATCGTCTTGGGGGACGTAGCCTACTTGAGAGCGATAAACAGGCCAGTTTTTACGGAGATTGTCGCCATTGAGATAAACATTACCTGAAGAGATCGGTGCAATGCCCAGTAAGGCTTTCATCAAGGTGGATTTTCCTGCGCCGCTGCCACCGACAAAAGCCACTAACTGTCCTGGCTCTAGCACCAAGCAAACATCATTGAGAATCGTAAAAGCTTCGCCCTTTTTATCTTTGACTCTAAAGGTTAACTGGTGAGCATCAAGACGAATTCGATTATTGGCATTGGTTAATTCTAAGGATTCTCCTGTAAATAGCAACACGTAGGGTCCAACTTGAATTGTATCTCCCTTGTGGAGTAAATAAGGTTTTTCCAGACGATTACCATTGACAAAAGTGCCATTGCTGCTACGATCTTGGATAATATAGCCCCCCTTGCCATCAGGATTAATCAGGGCATGAAGACGGGATACGGTGGGAGCATCTAATTCCATTGAAGAAGAGCTATTGGGCGATCGCCCTAGTTCCACTGGCCAATTTTGCAAGCCTTTGAAGTTGAGGCGGCGCACACTGGGAATGCTCATCTCGCCCCGCTTGGGATTATAGTAGGTCAGGGTTATCTGTTGGCGAGGATCTTGTCCAATGTGAAGCTGTTCGCCATTTTTGAGGACATGTCCTTCGGTTAAATTAATTCGCGACTGATTAAGAAAAATTCCGTTGCCACTGGGTTTATTGTGATGGCGATCGCCGTCATAAATGCGATAGTGGTTGCCTTCTTTTTCGATAATTGCCTGTTTTCGGGAGATAATATTCCATTCTTTGGGGGCTGGCATATTTGCCCAGGAGGGATCTCTTCCTAAAAAGTTCACCTCTTTGGCTAAAGTCAAAATCTTTTTTTGACCCTGATTATCCAGTTCAATATAAGGCTCAGTATCGACTGCGGTCAATGCTGTTTCCTTGGAATAATTGCTAGTCATAAGGCTTGGTTTATTTTAACTTGGTTAAAATTTTATAAAATTTTATTTTTTCAAAATTAAGTGCTTCAGGTAAGGACGTGTCCCCTAAATTCATTCGGCGGCTTGTATCGTCCTGTCAAAATTATGCAGTAGTGAATAAATGTCTGAAGTTGGTTTTAAAAAAGATTCAATTCCACTTCCCATCAAGCTACATAATATTATTTGACTCCCAATTTGATTTGATTAAAATTATTGATTACATTGATTGATACTTCTTAGTAAAACTTAAGTTATGGCTACTATCAATGTGAGAACTGAACTTCAATCAACTAGTTCTTCAATGTATATTAAGAATTTTCGGGGATTTGAATAATGTATCACATAAAGGTTACATAGATGGGCGCAAGATTGAAGCAACATAATACCTCTGGCAAAAGTTTCTAGCTAAGTTTAGCTGTCTTAAGCAAAAATTAAATAGCAATTTGCTAGCAATCTCGATATTTCATAGCTCACCATAAATTATGAACATTTTGCTGCCAAAATAGCGATTAAAATTGAGATTCAGTAACGAAGCCTTACATTTACTTGTTTTGCAGTCACAAAACACCTAATCTAGGTCACATAAGCTAGAGAAGAGAGGACTATCCTTAAACCATCATTGTGTAGTATTTTAGGTACCAGTATCTATTACTGCTTAATGCCTCTCAGATTTTTGCCTAGTTAATCAGGTCTTGAATAGGCTCTAAGACAGCGTATATTAATAAATTTATCCTGTGGTCGATTAATGCTACCTCGCCAAAACACAGTCGAAATTTTCTCTACTTTTATCCAGTTTGATTATGATCGCTTTGGTAGTTGGGCGACAGATACTCGTTTGCGCCGTAGCATGAGACAGTCCTTAAACAAAGTGTCATCGGATAACCCAGTCAGTTTTTGGGCTTTATATTGGCATCAAATCTGGCAACAACAACCCCAGGGGCTGGCTCGAGAACATCTGGCAGCCTACTTACAAGAAGTTTGCTTTTGGGCTGCAACCAAAACCATCAGTGGCTTTAGCAGTAGTCAATATACAGTACCCGATTGTTTCCAAGTGGCGATCTCCAGGATCGATAAAGTCCTCAAGGGATTTGACCGCGAACGGGGCTTTAATCTTAAAAGTTATGCCAGTATTACCTTTGGGAATTTAATCAGAGAATTACTGCGTCAAAAAAAAGAAATTGATATCTGTTCTGACTGGTCTTTATTACGCAAGTTAAGCCAGAAAAGAATGGGGGAAGCTTTGGCGAATGCAGGGCTGGAGCAAAATACAATTGAGCAATATATCCTAGCTTGGAATTGCTTCAAGACGGTTTATGTCCCTGAGCGAGCGAGCACGACCCGCAAGTTACCAAAGCCTGATGCCGAAAGCTGGCAAGCGATCGCCACTCTCTATAATCAAGAACGCCAAACTCAGCTAACCCAGCCAGTAGATGCGGCAACGGTTACTAGTCTAGAAAAATGGATGTTAATCTGCGTCAAAGCAGTTCGTTCTTATTTATTTCCTAACGTCACTTCCATCAATAAACCTAAACCTGGCTATGACTCGGGAGAGATTGTTGATTCTATTGTGGGGGAAGTAGATGAATCTTTGTTGAGCGATTTGATTACCCAAGAAGATGCTCAACGTCGTAGTCAACAGCACACCGATATCAACCAGTTTTTAACTGCCGCTATTGCCAAATTAAAGCCCGAATCGCAAAAACTATTAGAGCTATATTATGGTCATGGTTTGAAGCAAGGAGAAATTGCCACCGAGTTAAATACTCAGCAGTACACGATCTCCCGTAAACTGTCTAAAGCCAGAAAAGACTTACTCAAGGGTTTGGCACAGTGGAGTGAATCAACTATGCATATTTCTTTGACATCGGACATACTCGATAATATAAGCTCACTATTAGAAGAATGGTTAGCTAATAATTATGACAGTAACTAATACCAAAATTTAGCTCCTACGATTTAGGAATACCCCCGATGACTACTTTTAACCCCACTATCTTTAACCCCACTCACTTAGTTCTAGAATTAAACAGCGCCATGATCGAGCAGGCTTGGTCGCAAACTAGCAATATTGTAAATGCTGCTGGTCGCTGGCAAAGTTATCTCAACCGAGTAGCTTTAAATACTGTTTTACCCTGGTTGCAGACAGAAGAAGATGCTACTGCCAAGGCAAGTTTAAGTGAGACTGCACAGGCTGATATTTGGGAAGTAGTCAACGGAAGTGCGATCGCTATTGACGGTGCCAAACTAGTCTTGATTCCCACAGAAGCCGAAGACTTAAGCGAACTTAGGGTTCCTCAAGAATGGATCGATCTGAGTGAATGGGCAGCGGATTATTATTTAGCGGTTCAGGTCAATGTGGATGCGGGTTATGTTCGTATCTGGGGTTATACCACCCA
>JBCCDL010000391.1:0-6026 GCA_039030815.1 Cyanobacteria bacterium P01_A01_bin.83
CTGACCAAATTTTATCAGGATAGACTGCTACAAAAACTTAACCAGTCTCAAATTACTAAAGATGGCGTAATTATTATCAAAGCGCAGCAGTTTCGGACTCAGCATCAGAATAAAGAAGATGCTCTTAGACGCTTAAAAAATATTATTAAAAGCGCCTTGATCAAACCAAAAAAGCGGCTAGCTACCAAACCATCTAAAGCTGCAAAAAGAAGAAGATTAGATAACAAGACAAAGCGAAGCAAACTAAAGGCTTCAAGAAAAAAAGTTGACTATGATTAAGTTCTTTTAAGGATAAAAAAGAATGGTTGTGACATCCCTTTCCAATCCATTAAACCAAAAACGGTATTGTCATCTAACTTGCGAAAAATGTCATTAATCGGCAAATAATCATAAATCATTGTAGCACTAAGGCGATCGCGATATTGCATCATTCGTATTCTAGCTTTGCTTTTTTCTGTCTTAAGTAACTTGCTCATCCCTTGATACAAGGGCTTTAGTGATGGATTTTTGGGAATTGATACACCTAATCCCATCTCAGTAATAAGAGGATTAGGATCGACCTTAAAAGTTGATTCGCCATCAGCAAATAGCAGAGGATGAACACAGTCAGGATTAACGAATTCTTTACCGTACCAACCAATAATCTCCAGTAATCCATCTAGCGGATGATTGGTATTGAACCCCGAACCTCGCCATTTACCAATCATAAATTCTAGATCTACAGTATCCAGTTCATCAAACAACTTTAACGCTTCCTCGGTAGTAGTATTTTTCTGTTGTAATATTGTCTGAATTTCTCTAGTATTCATGGTGTCTAATTTTAAATTTTAAAATGTTGCTACTGATAGTTAACAGTAATAATTGGGCAATAGATTATAAGACATTAGACTGTATTTCGATTATCTAAATTTTAGATAAACGCCTTATTTTATTACTTAATTGGAGTTGCTCTTTGATAGTTAAGTAGTATATTACTCGTATTTATAGTAATTATTATAGTCATTAGATACTATTACCTATTATCTAAAAACGATAATTCAGAAAATACGGAAACTAATTGAAATGACTATAATTGCCAACTTAGCTTAGTCATAGAGTAACTAGTTTCAAGTGTCAAGTTATCTACGACAACTAACCAGAGTGTAGATTTTCTGCCAATTCCTTATCTAACCAGAGAAGGATTTGAACAAGGTTCTCGACTGATAAATTATATTTATAAGCCTGATAGTTACACAATAATTTGGCATACTTTATTTGTAGCAAATGTTAGATGGCTTATTCGTTTGAGTCTCCCCAGATGAAGGACACTGTAAACGAGCAATTACGCTTTGAGCAGAATTTTTCAATGCTGTTCAACTAAGCTTTAAAAGTTAAGTAAGTACTCCCTAACAAATATAGTTTAGTAAGAAATACTCTTTATTAATTATCTCCTACTAGCTTTTTGTTAGATGTTTGTTGCACCAAAGTAACCACAACCTCGGTAATTTTACTGTGAATTTTGAGCTAAATCTACTTCACCAGATCTACTCTCGGTTCTTGCTGCATAACAATTTTATAGTACTTGTTTGAAAGCTTGTATTCACGAAGTTAGAGAAAGCCTCGTGCTAAGGCGACTCGGTTTGCCCCATGTGGCGACGCAGTCGCGATGCTTAGCTGCCCTCAAATAAATGTGTCAGGCAGCCAGCTATATGCGTTGTTTAAACTTACGGGGTCGCTTATTTATTCAAAACGCATTATTTAAGGAGGAATAAAACCTTATGGCATTAATCCGTTGGCAACCTTTTCATGAAATGGAAGCCTTACAAAAAGATATGAATCGGATGTTTGAAGCTTTGGCATCAAACAACCAAAATCAGATGAGACAGTCATTTATGCCGCTGGCAGAAATGGAACAGACTGAAAATGCAGTACATCTTAAGGTAGAACTACCTGGGATGAAAGCTGATGATCTCGACGTACAGGTAACTCAAGAAGCCGTAATGATCACTGGCGAACGCAAATCTGAGTCTAAATCAGAAAACAAAGGTACAAGACGTACTGAATTTCGCTATGGAAGCTTTCAGCGTACTATTCCCCTACCTGTACCTGTAGACAATAACCAGGTGACAGGAGATTATCAAGATGGCATTCTCACTTTGGAACTGCCAAAACTACAGAGACAAGAAAATAAGATTACCAAAGTCAGCATAGGCTCAGCCAAAAATAAAAGCCATGCCGAATCACAGACAGATAAAGCTACAGCTAATACTTCTAATCTTTCTGATGAGACGTCAACTGAAAATGGCGGATATGGTAATCAAGATGCTTGGGATGATTCTCAACAGGCTAATCCAGAATGGACAACGGCTAATTAAAAATAGCTTCCATAGACAAAAAAACAAACGACAATATTCAGGGAAATATGACTTCTAACAACACACAGCAAGAAAATATTAGTTCCAAAGCACAGCCAGGTTCTCACGAATCTGGTAGCGGTGGAGAAACCAGTACTACTGGAGGTAGTTCTCAAGTAGATGTTAAAAATGTATTAAATACTAATGAGACAGGCAAGTCACCAGAAAATGTTAATCAGGTAGCCGAAAATTCTGGAGACTCCGAACTTAAAGAAGGGGGTGCTTCCGATATTTCAGCCAAAGAGTTACTAAATACTCATGGTTCAGGTGAGCCATCAGCCGATAATGTTAACGTGTCGGGCAAAGTTAGCGGCTACGACGATGCAGAGAAATTCTCTAGCGAAAAAGACGAGGCTAAAGAAGGAAGTGCATCTGATATTTCCGCTAAAGAAGAAATTAATACTCACGGTTCGGGTGAACCATCAGCTGATGATGTTGATGTCAAAACTGGTTCTCAAGCAGGTAGCTAGTAATTCAAATACACATTGATTTTTCTGCTTTTTAATTGTGTTAAGCGAGTAATGTTAAAGATGTTGGTGTTACGTTTTAATCTCTATGGTTATGTATCAAAAATAATGAAAGAACGAGCAGAAAAGAGATTTATGATGGCATATGTTTCCAGCCTGTTAAAGAGAAATGATTAATATTTCTTTGGTCTAGGATTATCTCGTAACTATAAAATACTCAAGTATCTTCCTATTACTCGCTTTTTTAGCGTTGCCGAATACGTAATACTCTAAACATAAAAATCGAAATTAACCTACTTCATAGTTATCTTATTTTATTAGCCGCAAGCTAATTATTTAGGGAATAAAAAGTTGCTAATTTACTTACAATTACTATGTAAAATTATAACTATGCTGAAATAGACAAACAGAAGATTTTATAAAAATGTTTTTGATGAGCGCACAAATTTCTATTGTTCAATCAGATTAGTTTTATTTATCATTTAATCACGAACTAATTTATTAGTTTAATCTTTTAGTAAAACTGATACCAAATTAATCAACGTTTGCGACATTTATAAATAATATAAGGGTAGGGTGGATAATGTTCACCTTACGAGAATATGTCTCATTTTTTTCTATAGGGGCAGGGGGCACAAAGGGCTGGTTCCCCATGTAGGCAGGAATGAAATGTACCTCATGGATTTGAGAAACGCTATATACATAATTAATTTTTTAATTACTGATAGTTTCAGCCGACTTATTGTTTTTTAAAACCAACAAACCGATTACTATAGATACAAGACCCGCACTAATAAATCCTAGATCATAAGCTAGCTGATGCGATCCTGGTTTGACGTGGTGAATCTGTAAAATATGATGAGAGAGAATACCTTCGGTGACGTTAAATAAACCTGCACCAATACAGAATGCACCGATAAAAACTGAGGTTGATAGATTTGCATCATCCTGGCTAACGGTCAACCATAATACAACCAAGCCAGCTAGAGTAAATAACCAGTCCACTAGATGAAATAGACCATCACCCAAAGTATTTAACTCCAAGCCAGAGACAGTATTGGTACTTTCAATATTAGTAAACATATGATGCCATTGCAGTAGTTGATGAAAAACAATTCCATCAAAGAAACCTGCTTGTCCTAAACCAAGTAAGATTGCAGCAAGAATCAAAGATTTACGAGTTGAATTACTGATATTTTCTGATTTCATTGCCCAATAGATATTATATTGCCAAACAATAGAATCAATTTTTATTCTATTTTTATTAAATTTAAATCATCTTTTAAATGCTAAGACAATCAGCTATTTATAATCTCTATCGACAGTAATAAATTGGCTTGAAAGCTATAATTTTGCGTAGCAGATAGCAAAAATCTGAAGAGTGGCGATCGCCCCTAAACAGAAAACTGCCATCAAGCACTGGAAAAACTGTTAACTTGTCTTTTAGATCAAGATCTAATCTAAAAAAGAATGCTACGTATAGAACTAAAGGATTAAGTAATGAGTTTTACTAACCACTAACCAAGACAATTTCATCATTTAGCAAACATAATCGTATTTCAGATAAAAAAGATTTTAAATCAAGGCAATTGGGTCACTAGCTTGTCTATTAATCCAAGATTTAGCAATAATAATCTGTAACCAACAAATACAGCAAGACCGCATTTTCCTAACAGACGGAAGATGCGATCGCGCCTATCTAGTTCAGCCTTTTGAGCGATAGATCTATACTGAGTCTAAACATTAACTTGGTCTGATAGTGCTGATTGATTTTTGCCAAAGAAACCATAGTAAGTTGCAATCGCTCCTGTCAAACCATTAAACCAGATGTTATTACCAAAGATTGGCATAATACCAAACACGGTTCTGGCTACAGGAACTGTTCCTAAAACTGCGATCGCTAAATAAAAAATGAGTGACTAACAAATTATTAGTCACTCATTAAGTTCAAGCTAATTGTGCTGGTCTAATTTTTTACTATCCAAACACGAGTATCGACTAAGGTTTAAGAACTACTTTAGTGCAGTTATCTTCCTTATTGCGAAACATTTTGTAGCCTTTGGGCGCATCATCAATGCTCATATGGTGAGAAATAACGTAGGAAGGATCAATTTCTCCCTGTTGAATACGTTCGAGTAAAGGTTGCAGATATTTCTGTACATGAGTTTGACCAGATCTCAAAGTCAATCCCTTATTAACAATTGCCCCCAACGGCACTTGGTCAACAAAGCCACCATACACCCCAGGAATAGATACCGTTCCCCCCTTACGACAAGCAACTATCGCCTGTCTCAAGGCAGTAGGTCTACCTGTTTCTAATTTGACTCCCTGCTTGACCTTATCATATACTGCCATTGCATCTGTACCGTGTGCCTCCATACCTACGGCATCAATACAGCGGTCTGGTCCCCTACCCCCAGTCATTTCTTTTAATGCCTCTCCTGCATCTATTTCTTCGTAGTTAATCACTTCGGCATTACCCTGTTCTTGTGCCATTTGTAACCGTTCTGTGAAGCGGTCAATGGCAATCACCCTGGCTGCACCCAACATATAGGCACTTTTAATCGCAAATTGTCCTACAGGACCACAACCCCATACTGCTACAGTATCTCCAGGTTCAATATCGGCATTTTCGGCTGCCATGTAGCCAGTAGGAAAAATATCTGTCAGGAACAAAACTTTGTCGTCTTCCAAACCATCAGGTATTTTAATTGGACCAACATCAGCATAGGGAATACGAACATATTCAGCCTGTCCCCCAGCATATCCTCCTAGTAGATGAGAGTAACCATAGATACCAGAAGGAGAATGACCGTAGAATTTCTCTGCCATCCAAGCATTAGGATTAGAGTTATCACACAACGACCATAAATCTTGGTTACAGAAAAAACAGCCACCGCAGGCAATCGTAAAAGGAACCACAACGCGATCGCCTTTTTGCAAATTCTTTATTTCTTTGCCAACTTCGACCACTTCTCCCATAAATTCATGACCGAGAATATCACCAGATTCCATCGTCGGGATGTTACCTTCATATAGATGCAAATCAGAACCGCAGATAGCAGTAGAAGTAACCTTAATAATGGCATCGCGGGGATTAAGTATTTTAGGATCGCTTACGGTTTCGACTCGCACGTCTTGCGCGCCATGCCAACATACAGCTTTC
>JBCCDL010000392.1:0-6004 GCA_039030815.1 Cyanobacteria bacterium P01_A01_bin.83
ACACCGACAATTGCAATTTTTATACTCCCCACGGGTTAACCTTCCTCCATTATTGGACTACATTATAGGGAAATCTTACAGTCATTGTTTAAAGAATGGTAAACGAATGGTAAATAATTCCACCATTGTAGATGTTCTACTGGATAAAGCAACAAATCTACCACAACAAACTGCATATACCTTTTTAGCCGATGGCGAACATGAATCTGGTAGCTGTACCTACCAAACTCTAGATCTTCAGGCACGAGCGATCGCGGTACAGTTATTAACTAAAGTAAAGCCAGGCGATCGCGCTTTGCTGGTCTATCCTTATCCCTCGGGGCTAGAGTTTATTGCTGGCTTTTTGGGTTGTCTCTATGCTGGAGTTATCGCCGTTACCGACTATCCACGGCAGCATATTAAATCCCTGAAACAGTATCAAGATCGAATAGTTGATTGTCAAGCAGCGATCGCTTTAACTACTCAAGAATTTGCTGATCGTGTTAAGGGACAGTTACTCTCTAATCCAGGACTGGCACTGAAGTTAAATGCTTTACCCTGGATTGCTAGCGACAAAGTAGATTTGTCATTGGCGAGGAGATGGCACATGCCAGATATTTCCCCACAGACCTTGGCATTTTTGCAGTATACCTCTGGCTCTACAGGGCAGCCAAAAGGGGTAATGGTGACTCATGGTAACGTGCTGCACAATTCTCAGGTGATCTATAAATCTTTTGGACATCATGACCAAACTAAGATTTTGATGTGGTTGCCTATGTTTCATGACATGGGGTTAATTGGCGGGGTGATGCAGCCTCTATTTGCAGGTTTACCAGCAGTTTTGATGTCCCCGATTGCTTTGGCGCAGCAGCCTTTTTTGTGGCTTCAGGCGATGTCTAAATATCAGATTACTACCAGCGGTGGACCTAATTTTGCCTATGACTTGTTGTGTCAAAAAGTTAGTGAGGAGCAACGGGCTACTTTGGATCTTAGTCATTGGGAGGTGGCATTTACGGGGGCTGAACCTGTCAGGGCGGCGACTCTCGCTAAATTTGTCGAACTGTATCAACCCTGGGGTTTTAAACCAGAAGCTTTTTATCCTTGTTATGGCATGGCAGAAGCAACTCTGTTTATTACTGGCATTGATGCTGCTGAATATCCCAATATTATTTATTTGGATCACAAGGCTTTAATGGATGATCGGGTGGTAACAGTTGCACCAGACCATCCTGATGCTAAATCTGCCGTTAGCTGTGGAAGTACTTGGTTGGGAGATGAAGTTATCATCGTTAATGCAGAAACCAACACCAAATGTGCTGAGGATCAAGTGGGAGAAATTTGGGTTAGGGGTGCGGGAGTTGGTGTAGGGTACTTCCAAAAAGAGGAGCAAACTGCTAATACTTTTCAGGCAACCTTAGCTGACAATTCCGATGTCGCTTATTTACGTACAGGGGATTTGGGATTTATTAAAGACGGAGAACTCTACATTACGGGACGCATTAAGGACATGATGATTCTTTGGGGACGTAATCATTATCCCCAACATATCGAAGAAACCGTACAAACCTGTCATCCTGCCCTGCGCCCTAATCATGGTGCCGCTTTTAGCGTGGATGTTAATGGAGAGGAACAACTAGTCATCGCCCATGAAATCAATCGCACTGACTTGCGTAAACTAAATGCAGAGGAAGTAATTGGCGCTATTCGGTTAGCAGTGGGAGAACAAAACTTAGCCAATGTTTTTGCTGTGGCATTACTAAAAACGGGCAGCATTCCCAAAACTTCCAGCGGCAAAATCCAACGTCGTGCTTGTCAGAGTATGTTCCTCGATGGCACTTTAAACACCGTGGCACAGTGGCAGCAATCAGAAATTCCTGATACTGATATTACAGATTTAGCAGGACAGTTTTTTAGTAATTAGTTTAATCAATGAACAATGAACAATGAACAATGAACAATGAGCAATGATCACTGTTCATTGCTCATTATTAAGCTGATCATGATCTACTACTGTTGACTGTTGACTGTTGACTGTTGACTGTTGACTGTTGACTGTTGACTGTTGACTGTTGACTGTTGACTGTTGACTGTGTTGCCCATCAATCAAAGGGAGGAAACCAGAGGCAATAATAGCAATTTTTAGGTCTTGATCGCTTTGGTGAACGGCGACACCAATATATTAGCCATAGGTGAAATATAGATTAACTTAATAATAATAATTTACAAGTTTGGATAATTGGGCAAAAAATAGCTTATCGTATAAAATTCCACTTACAATCAGACAAGTTATATGGGCAATCAGATTGAATTTATGGCAAGTTGGACAAATTTTTTTATTGCAGATACTTTTAATTTGCTGTGGCTTGCTTTAAGTTTGTTCATTGCAGGAGTAGTAGAGGCTTTTTTGTGGAAGACTAGTTTCTTTCAATTATTAAATTATCCGATTCAAACTGAGTGGTTTGGTGTAAACAAAAAATGGCGGGGATTGGTTAGTTTACCTTTAGCGATGGTAGTTAGTGTTTATCTCTTAAGTTTAATCGAAAAGTTAATACCTGTTTTTTCTCAAGGAGTAATTTCTTTTAGTGATTTTAACTTGCTTGAATTTGGTTTATTAGTGGGGTTTGTTTTTAATTTATCTGAATTACCCAATTCTTTTGTTAAACGTCGTCTTGATATTCCTCCTGGAGATGAAACTAACAAGCTATTTTATTTTGTAGATCATATGGACTCAACCTATGGAGTTTTAATTCTGTGGTACTTTTATTATCACTTTCCCCTGCACTTTATTGTAACTGGCTTAATTATCACGCCACTATTATTTATGGGAGCAACTGAACTTAGAAAAAAATTAGGATTAAAGTAATTTACATGGAATAAATTAGCTGGACTGTTGATTGTTGATTGTTGATTGTTGATTGTTGATTGTTGACTGTTGACTGTTGACTGTTGACTGTTGACTGTTGACTGATTACCAAAAATAGCCAGTCTCTACAGTAGTTTGACGTTGGTCAGAATTATATTTTAGTAAATATTCTCTAGCGATCGCATCTTGTTTTCTTAACAATTCAATTTCTTTTTCTCCAATCTCAGTATCAGTAGAAAGTAGAATTACCTGATGGGATGCGGCAGGAAAGTATCGCTCGACTAAATTATGTCGATGAGATGAATCTAATCTGCCTAAAGGTGTATCAATGGCAATGGGCAAGCTACGTCCTGATACTCTAGCTAAACCCCATAAAAAAGCGATCGCTAGTAATTGTTTTTCTCCTGCTGATAGTCTTTTTTTTGGTAACAATTTACCTTGAGGATCGTATAAAGATATGCGAAAACTATCTTGTTCTATTACTACCTTGTGTACTAAATTCGACTTGTGTAAAAGATAACGAAAACATTCAGTAACTTCAACTTCCAGTTTATTGAGCTTTTTAAGAGTTAACTTAGTTCGGAAAAGATTTAAAGTCTGCTGTACTTTTGCCGCCGAACTAATTAAATGCTGCCCACCCGCAACATTAATATTTTGTTCTCCATAGTTTTTTAATTCTTTTTTAGTTGATTCAATTTTACGGTCAATCTGTGTATATTGATATTGACTTCTTTGATATTCCTGTTCGCATTTATCTAATTTCTTTTGGGCAGTAACTAAAGCATCATTAAGTTTTTGATAGGCTTCAGGAGATGCCGCGATCGCAATTTGTCGTTCCAGGTTACTAATTTCTGTCTCCAACTGTTTTAAACTAGTAATTATTGACTGAGCTTGTTGTTGTTCTAAAGGAAGCTGATAATCAATTATATTGTTAAATTGATTTAGCTGAGGCTGATCTATCCTAAGATAACTATCTGATTGAGATTGAATAATACTATTAATGCTTTGATTTTCTTGTTCTAAGAAAAACTTAATTTTATCCAGATGATCTGGCTTTAAAGCTAAATTGCCTATGTAGTTTATTAATTTGCGATCGCGATCGTCAATAATATCTTTAGCTTGTTGTAATTGTTCTTTTTTAATCTCTTGATTTGCCTGTAGTTTTGCTTGTTCTAATAAAGGAGTTATTAACTGAAGCGGTAAACTTTTTCCTGATAGTATGATCAGCTCATTTCTATATTGCTCAAGCTGCTGATAAAGATGATTAATTTTAGTTTCTAATTCGCTTTTTTCTGCTGCAATCTTTCCCCCTTCAGTACGAAACTTATTATAAGCAGACTTCTGTTTTTTTTGCGCTTTAATTAATTGCTGCTGTAAAACTGATAATTCTTTTGATAAATCTTGTTTATCCTGCTGCAATTGATGTAGTCTTGCTTCAATTTCTTCGATAGTTTGTCGCTGCTGGACATCTGCCAAAGACTTACGTTTACGACTGACCAACACATCTAAATCTATCGCCAGCTTCTCCGCTAATTCTAATCCTAATAAAGTAGAAATAGCTTCCACCACAGCCTGGGGTGGGGTATCTAATTCCGCTAATTCTTTTACCTGTTCCCCATCAAACAAAAATAGATTAGAAATAGCTAAAGGTAGGATATTCTCTACATATTCATCCCAAGTTTTAGCTAAAGCATTGTCATAATCATTGTCAACTTTGATACTAAGACTATCCTTGCCCGCATTACCTTGTTGATTCCAAGCCCGAATAATTTTAAACTCTTTCCACTGATCATCAACTACATGCTCAAAAGATAACTCAATCTTAGTCAAATCTCCTGGTTCAACTTTACTATTGACCGACTGAATCAAAAAATTACCATAGCCTAAATTGCCTCTAGTTGAACATTTCGCCCGCTGTCCATATAAAGCCAAGCGAATTGCATCCATGAGGGTAGTTTTCCCCCCACCATTCATCCCACCTAACAACACAATAGGACGCATCACCTCTTCGTTTTGAGGACGAAGATCAATCACATTGCGATTAGCATAAGCACCAAAATTTTCTAATACTAATTCCGTAAAAATCATTTTTTATTAGCTGTTAGCTGTTAGCTGTTAGCTTGGTTGACAGTCATACATTACTTTATTGCTTTTACAGCAGAACAAAGGCTTATTAATCATTACCTCTAGAAAACTTAATACTTTCCCAAGTTAGCTGCTTGACTTTTTCCACATCTCCTTTACTAGATGCCGTTTTTAAATCTCGTTTCTGATGAGCATTTTTAATAGCTTCTTCCTTGCTTCTCGAACTAGTATTAAAACACTCCTCCAAACTTTCATAAATACCAACTCGACGATACTTTGTATGATACTGCCTTTCCGTATCCAATAACTTCGCCATCAACTCCAAGTGCATCGCATCATCACCGCAAATCTCTTCTAAAATATCCCACTCATCACTACCTAATAACTTCTCATCCACTCCTACCCGAATATCTTTGAACACTTCTCCTGTTATCTCCTGATATATACGAGGTAGACTATCATCAAACTCATGTTTTTCCTCTAGCCAAATTCTTCTAATCTCGCTTAACTCTTCAGGGGTAATTAAGCTAATATCTTTAAATTCTTCTGGTGCATTTTGCCTTACTTCCACTTGTGCCGATAATACTCGTCTTAACCAAGTCTCCCGCCACTTTTTGGTATAAGGTCCAGGGATATTCTTGACAGTCTTTTTCCCTTTATGCTCTCGCTCAAAAAGCTGTACTTGTCCATTAAGACGACGGAAATCTCTTCTATGTCTATCTTGATGAACATCTAGTTCATTACGAATATTTAATAAAGGCTGTAACCACTCTTTCTCCTCATCATTTTGAATCATCGCCTCCATTGATTTGTCTTTATTCACTAAGGTGCAAACCCAACAACCAAAACGAGAATCGCCGCAACTTGGCGTTGAGGTATCGACAACTAAAGGACATTCATTATCTTCAGTTGCGCCACGATACATGTTAAATAAATCTTGATTACTTTTTCCCCAAGGATTGTCACACTGCATGAGATACATCCATACCTCATCATCTCGCCATTCTTGAATTGGACTGTAAATTACAGCATTTGGAAGTGTATCACTATAGCGTAATGAATTGGATAAATTAGAAT
>JBCCDL010000393.1:0-6000 GCA_039030815.1 Cyanobacteria bacterium P01_A01_bin.83
ATGTAGAAAATATGGTTCTACTTTTCACACCTAATTCAAAGCATTAATTTCTCGTTGATTTGCGTAACATATAATCTTTGCTATGTTTAGTTTTTAAATCTTCTATAGCTATAGTCATGCTGATTAATTAACTTACGTTTCAGCGAATTTCTAAAAGTATTAAAGTAGTACTAACAAACTTCAAATTTCTATTTAAAATTACATTACTATACCTCTCAGGTATTGATTGGGAAAGAAGGAAAAATAAAATTGTAAATAAGATCGAGTGCAAATTTATTAGTGATACTAATTCTATAAATTACCGCTACACAAAGATCTCCGTGTATCTGCATCAGTCATCTGTAGGTAATTTAAGAAGAAACAATATAATTGCAATCTATTTCTATTAAAGACAAATCATACTCAGGTAAGGATATACATTGTCATGCCTAAATTTGGGCTAACTAGAATTTAGCGGGGGAGGTTGATTGGTAAATTAGCGTTAGGAATATTCTGTACCGTTGCCGATTGAGAAGAAGACTGTTGTGAAACTTGACCAGTACCGTTTACCGCACTATTTTGCTGTACAACAGTGCTTGATGTTTGCTGTTGGGCAACAGGTTGCTGTCTAATTACAGGAGCTTGCTGAATTACAGGTCGTTGTTGAACAACTTGAGGTGCAGGTGTAGCGCCAGGAGGTAAACAGTTAGAAATGCAAAGATTTAGAGTATTGCCGTTGGCATTATTGGTCGCCATATTGAAATCAGGTTTGCTAGGTGCTGCGGGAACGGGAACAGGAACCTTTTGCTGAATTACCTGAGGTTGTGGCTGTTTGCTTTTGAGCAAACCACCTAATGCACCTGAAACTATTTCTAAAATTTGCGCTGATGCAGGTTGAGGTTGAGCGATAGTGGCAAGACTTGCAGTTACAGCAATGATTAATCCAGTGTTGAATTTACGATTTTTGTTAGTCATTGTTCCGTCTCACCTACTAAATAATCTGTATTTGTTTGATTATTTACCTAGTAGGTTGATTACAGATATTTTATGCACTATTGAAACTTAATTGGGTGAATTAAATCAAAATCGATGACTTTACAACATTTGAGACCGAACAAGTTACTCGTCAACAATCCTTAATGATTTCACTAGTGCCGCTTCGCTTAAGTAACAAAGGGCACGCAAAGCATAGCTTTGCTAGTCGTCGTTTAGACGACGAACTGCGCATATGCGCTGTCCCGCATGTAGTAGAAAGTAGAAAGCAGAAAGTTATATACAGTCAGGATTTTAACTGAAATAAATGGTTACTCGATTTACGCCTGCATCCACTAGTAATATGACTGCACAAAGTAAACGCTACTCCAAGACCAAATAAATCGACTATATTTTGCAATAGCTCAATGGCAGGAACATAAATTGCTACATAGACAATGCTAAAAAAATCTGCGATTTATTTTTGATCTTAACTAAAGATGCGATCGCTTGCTCAGTATCTTTCCTTTATTCTGAATATGCTCCGTGTCAAAAGAAGATCTAATATTCTCGAATCAGATTGAATCAGATTGATAACTCTTGTTTTGGTTTTCTCTCTCACAATATCTACCGATAAAAAAACCTTTCCCAATATTTCTCAAATGTTTCCATTAAAATTTAATTGCTCCAACTCTGCATAAGTATTATTATGAAATACACAGGTTGCAAGATCTGTTATAGCCGTACAAAGTTATGTTAGGACAATACAAAAGTTGACGGTTCGTAAGTAGCAAGTGTCCTAATCTAAATACATAATGCTATACACGCTCTAGCATCATGACAGCCGTTTTTAGTCGAATGTGACTTTTCTCAACAAAAAAAGCTAAGTTTCCCAGGCAGATTGGGCAAACTAATACTGGAACAAAGTTAATAGTGGATCAAACTGAAATCTTGACTTCAAGTAATGAGGGTATGTGTTGTATTTTCAGGGAACATAAGAAAATTGAACTCAATAACCCAAATAATTGCAGTCAAGAACAGCCATTTAAAAGTTCAACTTATATAATTCTTACATAGCTCATAACCTAAAAATTCATGTCTAATCGTTGGTGGGAGATCGTTGTCAAATGTGAGCCAGTTCTAGAGGAATCGGTCTTTTGGCGGCTTGAAAAATTTGGTTGTTCAGGAACTGCTACCGAAATCAAAATTTTAGATCAGGAGCAAAATTCCGAATCTGAATTAAACGATAAGCATATTTTGATCAAAACTTATATTCCAGAAATAGATACTCAGCTGTTAGATTTAGCCGCTTTGTCTTTATGGTTAGAGCAAGATGCCAAGCTTTTAGAAGTATCAGTACCAGAGGCTCAATGGCAATTAATTGAGGAAGAAGATTGGGCTTCTGGCTGGAAAGATTATTGGAAGCCGATGTTGATTGGCGATCGCTTTTTAATTTGCCCTGCTTGGTCAACTCCTGAACCACAATCAGATAGACTTATACTACGTTTAGACCCAGGTGCAGCTTTTGGAACAGGAACACACCCCACAACTCAGCTATGCCTTGAATCTTTAGAAATGCGCCTTTGGGAAAATGCGGAAAATCAAACCTTAGCAGATGTTGGCTGTGGATCGGGAATTTTATCGTTAGGTTCGGTTTTGCTTGGAGCTAAAAAAGTTTTTGCAGTAGATACAGATGCTTTAGCTGTCAAAACCTGTCGCAGCAATTGTCAGCTCAACCAAATTAGTCGTGAGCGTATCATTGTTAACAACGGTAGTCTCGAAAAGCTAATTGAAATAGAAGAAACTCTTGATGGCATCATTTGCAACATTCTTGCTGATACCATCATTGAATTATTTCCTCAGTTTAATCAAATCACTCACGAAAAAAGCTGGGCTATATTAAGTGGAATTTTACTGACTCAAGCGGATCAAATTGCTGATATTGTTGAAAGTCAGGGATGGACTGTTGCCGCTTTGTGGAAAAGACAAGACTGGTGCTGTTTCAATATAAGACGCTCAGAATATTAGTTAGCCAACGTTAAAATATCTACTCCATCCTTCGTTACTGCAATAGTATGCTCAAATTGAGCAGAAAGCTTACCGTCTTTGGTAATTGCCGTCCAGCCATCATCCAGCATTACAGCTTCCCAGGTTCCTTCGTTAATCATTGGCTCGATTGTAAATACCATCCCTGGTTTGATCTTTCTTTTTTGTCTAGGGTCATAGTAGTGAGGAATTTGTGGAGCAGTGTGAAAAATATGACTGACTCCATGTCCGACAAAATCTCTAACTACAGAAAAGCCTTGTTGTTCAGCATATTCTTGAATTGCCGCACCAATATCGTTAATCCTCGCTCCAGGCTTAACAGCTGATATTCCTCGTTTCAAGCATTCTTCAGTAACTTCAACCAATTTTTTTGCTTTAGCAGAAGGTTCTCCCACAAAAAATGTTTTTGAAGTGTCCCCATGATAGCCATCGACAATTGGGGTAACATCAATATTAATAATGTCACCATTTTTTAGTATTTGCTTGGCATTGGGAATACCATGACAAATCACCTCATTAACACTAGTGCAAACAGAAGCCGTGAAAGGATTATCTTTAGGTCCATATCCTAGAGGCGCACTAACTGCACCTTTCTCTTGTGTCCATTTTTCAGCTGCATCATTGATTTCAAGAGTAGTTACTCCAGGCTTAACCATTGGCTCTAGATAAGCCAAAAGTTCTGCTGCTAAAGCTCCTGCTCGACGCATTTTTTCAATTTCTCTGCTTGAGAGGAGAGTGATTTGTTCAGTTCCCATTACTATTATTTCTATACTTGATTCTTACTCTATGTAATATCTAGTTTATCAATTCTTGATCTTGGAATTACACAGCAATCTTGAGTTAGGGATTTTGATAATCACAAAAAAAGACCTAGCTTTTTTTCTAGGTCTACAAAGAGTTTGAACTACTTAGCAGAAGATTGCTCAAGTATCTAGATACATTTTGTTGAGTTGCTCTTCTTCTAACTCATTTTGTTTAGCCGAATCCAATAACTCGTTTAATTCTCCTAAAGATTCATCAGAAACTTGAGTTAATTCGTCCAATTTTTGATCGATAGCATCAAGAGTGCCTAGCTCATCAAGATCCTCATCGGCATCTTCAAACTGTAAATCTGAGATTGGCGAATCAATTGTTGATTCATCAACTATCGATTGATTATCTTCCGTAGATACTTCCATCAAATTCTCAAATTCTTCGCTATCGGATGTTGTTGTCTCCTCAAAACTCAGGACTTCTAATTCAGCCTCACCTTCGATTTGCGAGATAGACTCACTAGTCTCAGACTCGGCGATTGCATCTTCTAATTCCAAACTAGGTTCTGATTCTGATTCGATTGGAAAAATGCTATCGAAGCTCAACTCTTGTGAGTCGGATTCACTTTCTGAGATAAATTCACCCATGAACTCTGATGACTCATCACTCAACTCGTCCCTTTGAGATTCAGCCACAAACTCTTCAACAATTTCATCCTGTTCCAAACTCAGTTCCAACTCAGATTGATCTTCGATTTGCGAGATAGACTCACTAGTCTCAGACTCGGCGATCGCATCTTCTAATTCCAGACTAGGTTCTGATTCTTCAGCAACTGCTTGGGATTCCCAACCTAAATCTAATTCAGCCTCACCTTCGATTTGCGAGATAGACTCCTCGCTTGGAGATTTAGCCATGAATTCTTCAACCACCTCATCGGGTTCCAAACTTAGTTCAAATTCAGCCTCATTCTCTATTTCGCTGATGAACTCATTAGTTTCTTCATTAGCGATCGCATCTTCTAATTCCAAACTAGATTCTGATTCTGATTCAATTGGGGAAATGCTATCGAAGCTTAACTCTTGTGAGTCGGATTCACTTTCTGAGATAAATTCACCCATAAACTCTGATGAGTCTAAGGAGTTGATAGTGGATTCATCATCACTAAACTCGTCCCTTTGAGACTCAGCCATGAATTCTTCAACAACTTCATCGGGTTCCAAACTTAGTTCAGACTCAGCCTCATTCTCTATTTCGCTGATGAACTCATTAGTTGACTCATTAGCGATCGCATCTCCTAATTCCAAACTAGATTCAGCTTCATCTTCAATTTCTGAGATGAACTCATCAGTTGACTCATCGGCGATCGCATCTTCAAATTCCAGACTGGTTTCTGGTTCTTCAGCAACTGCTTCTGGTTCCCAACTTAAATCTGATTCAGTCTCGCCTTCAATTTCTAAGCTAAATTCATTAATTGATTCATCAATGATCGCATCCTCTAATTCCAGACTGGTTTCTGGTTCTGACTCAGATTCACTTTCTGAGATAAATTCACCCATGAACTCTTCAGAGTCTAAAGAGTTTACGCTTGATTCATCATTTTGAGATTCAGCCATGAATTCTTCGACAATCTCATCTGATTCCAAACTAGATTCAGCTTTATCTTCGATTTCCAAGCTAAATTCATCGGTTGACTCATCGGCGATCGCATCTTCTAATTCCAGACTAGATTCAGATTCTTCAGCAACTGCTTCTGGTTCCCAACTTAAATCTGATTCAGTCTCGCCTTTAATTTCTGAGATGAACTCATTAGTTGACTCATCGGCGATCGCAGCTTCTAATTCCAGACTAGGTTCTGATTCTTCAGCAACTGCTTGGGGTTGCCAACTTAAATCTGATTCAGTCTCACCTTTAATTTCTGAGATGAACTCATTAGTTGACTCATCGGCGATCGCATCTTCTAATTCCAGACTAGATTCAGATTCTTCCGTAATTGCTTGAGATTCCCAATCTAAATCTAATTCCGCCTCATCTTCGATTTGCGAGATAGGCTCACTAGTCTCTGAATCGGCGATCGCATCTTCTAATTCCAAACTCGATTCAGATTCTTCCGCAACTGCTTGGGATTGCCAACCTAAATCTAATTCCGCCTCACCTTCGATTTGCGAGATAGACTCACTAGTCTCTGAATTGGCGATCGCATCTTCTAATTCTAAACTAGGTTCTAATTCAGGTTCGACTGCTTGGGATTGC
>JBCCDL010000394.1:0-5990 GCA_039030815.1 Cyanobacteria bacterium P01_A01_bin.83
TATGTTTTTAAGCGAATTAACCCCTGTCCTGCAAAAATTACTCCAGCAACCTGTGGCTTTTGCTGGTGGTTTTGTTTCGGGTGTTCTCCATCTCAATCTAAATGAAGAGCCACTATCAAAATGGTTAGAACAACAAGGATACAATTCAGCCAGCAATAATTCAGCAACTCCTAACAAAAGCGATCGCCCGACTTCAATCGATATTGATTAACTAGAGAGTTACATCAGTTGTTTAAAAGCTTTTAGCTATCAGCGCGGATGCTACGCATCCCAGTCGTCTTACGACGAACATGCGGCGAACTAAGCGCCTTTGTGCGCGAAGCGCTGCGCTTTTAGCTACTTGAGTTTGGCAACTCTCGATAATTTAAATTTTAAATGCTATATGGTTGAAGCGGTTATCTTCGATTTAGATGGAACATTACTTGATCGCGATTCATCATTACAGAGTTTTATTGCGAACCAACACGATAGGCTTTCAAAATCTTTAGGATATATTGATAAGCGAGATTACATTAGCCAATTTATTAAGTTAGATTGTCGCGGTCATGTCTGGAAAGACAAAGTATATAAAAGTCTAATTGAACAATTTGAAATCTCTCAAGTAACCTGGCAATATTTACTCCATGATTATGAAACACAGTTTATTATCATTGCATTCCTGTTCCACAGCTAATTGAAACTCTAAACTTGCTCAAACAGCAAAATTATCTGCTTGGTATGATCACAAATGGTCGGACAGTTTTTCAATCTAATTCTATTCGAGGATTAGGGATTGAACACTACTTTGATACCATTGTAATTTCTGAAGCTGAACAAATTAGAAAACCACAGCCAGAAATATTTCAGATAGCACTATCAAGATTAAAAGCGATCGCTCAAACAAGTGTTTATATTGGTGATAATCCTCAAGCGGATGTTGTAGGGGCTAAGAATGCTGGTTTAAAAGCAATCTGGAAACGTAATCGGTTTTGGTCTGAACCTATGGAGGCAGATGCCATAATTGATGGACTTGATGAGATTTTACCAATTCTCAAACAATGGGAATGCTGAAATCCCCAATGTTTTGCTTTTCAAGAGAACTTAAATAGATTCTATAGCTGGTTTAACTCACTTACTTACTGACTTTACGCAAAACAACAGAAAATTAGTGGTTTCTATAGACTATGAGAACAGATAAAGTAAATCCCTAATCCCCAGTCTCCAGTCTCTATCTCAGAGGAACGAATAAAGCCTAATGTATAGTATTCCTGAATACAGCGGTGTGCAAACAAGCTAAGTACAGTTATAAGTTCCAATCTCAATGAACAAGCAAAATAAGTGTACTTAATAAACCTGAACACCGCTATATCTCACTCACTACTACGAAGAAGGAAATGTTCGGCTCAAGAATATTTGCAGCTACGGTAACGTTGAAGCAAAAGCAGTACTCACCAATCTAGCCGAATCAGGACAAAGAACCTGGTTACATTCTGGATATCTTGAAGAACGACGTTCCAAAAGCTTCATGTTCATTTCAATATGATAGCTTTTGCATAACGTCTGATATTAAATTAAACTTTGATTTTCTACGGCGATAGGCAAAGCATAGTAAGCAATCCCCTCAGATTGAAAATCAGCTAAATCGCTTTCTACGCTATCTCTTTCCGCAGCAGAAGGAGTGTAAAAGTGCGCTCCTGTAGTGGAATTGAAAAAGCGATAAATGGGAATTGAGCCTTCTACTTCAGTTTCATAAGCTGAGAATGCCTCTCCTTCAAAAATGAAATTATCTAAATTCTCAACTGTATCTCGTTCGGTTTCAGAAACTGTATATAGATGAACTCCCGTATCCTCATTTAGAAAACGATAAACTGGCGTGCTTTGTCCCGATAAGGGATCGACGCTTTCATAGGAAGCACCTTCAAAAATGAAATTATCCAAATTCTCAACCGTATCTCGCTCATTGTCATCCCCCGTGTAGAAATGAACTCCTGTATCGGTATTCAAAAAGCGATAGACTGTTGTTTCTGAATCTTCACTATTCATCGGTGGGGAATCAAAAGTAATACTATCAGCATCAAAATCTTCATCATCCAAATCGCCGACGACGGTAACTTCTTGACCTACACTTAAGTCTAAATTTCCCTCACTCTCCTCTAAGTCAAAAACATCAACTAAAACCTCTCCTGTCGAATCCTCTAGAATAAAATCATCATCAGATACACTAGTTACCGTACCAGAAATAGTTTGAACATTATCATCACCTGGAATTAAATCGCTAATGTTAGTAACTGTTGGCGAGCTATCATCATCTGTAAGTGGTGGAGAGGGTTGAGATGCATCTGCCGAGGTAATACTACGAGCGTCAAAATCTTCATCATCTAAATCCCCGACGACGGTAACTTCTTGATCTACACTTAAGTCTAAATTTCCCTCACTTTCCAAAAAGCCCTCGGCATCAACTAAAACCTCTCCTGTCGAATCCTCTAGAATAAAATCATCATCAGATATACTAGTTACCGTACCAGAAATAGTTTGAACATTATCATCACCTGGAATTAAGTCGCTAATATTAGTAATCATTGTTCTTCTCTCTGAAAATTGTGTGTTTGTTATAAATTGAATCTGACCAAAATTATTTAATAATTCCGTAGGCGGATAGCTTGCTATTCTGGTTTGGATACAGCACAAACTCGATTCCCTTCTTGGTCTGTAACGGAGAAAGCATCAAACTCCAATCCTGAAAACTCGCCCGATACATTAACTTGTTGGTCTGCTGACAAATGGCTGCTTGTATTGTCTCCACAGACATCCCAGGAATCTACTCTAAAAGCGCGTAGCGAAGCCATGCCGTAGGCTTATCGCCTGTATTCAGACGGAAGCCATCCTCCCAAACTCGCTCCACAGTACCGCTAAATGTATTGGCTTGAGCATAAACGGCTGAATAAACAGCAGGAATAGCGATACCTACAAAGGTAAGTCCGACAAAAGTTAATTTCTTAATAGTTTTCATTTTGCTAAATTTAATAAGTAAGAAGCCATATTTAAAAATTGTCTGAATCAGAAGACTATTAAAAGGTTTATGGCTTATGACGAATCCGTTTGTTTGCTTCTCGATATTGATACTAAATAAAAAAAATGACCAAAAAATGACCACTTGAATTAATTTGCTTCAATCATCCCAGAATGCATTAAAATATTTGGCTGCCATTAGTAGTTAGTACTACAAGGGCATAACATCATTGGTTATCAGTTTTTAGTACAAATGACAGAGGACAAACAACAAAGACTCATATCTCATTTGCCAAGGGTAAAATAATCTGAAATGTCGTTCCCCGATCTACTTGGCTGGTAACTGTAATCTGTCCACCATGGGCTTGAATAATTTGTTGGGCAATGTTCAATCCTAAGCCAAAGCTGCCCTTAGCTTTAGTTCGCGCCTGGTTAACTCGGTAGAACCGCTCGAAGATATGAGGCAAAGACTGGTGGGGAATACCAATTCCTGTATCTTTTACCTCTATTGAGACTTGATCGCTATCAGAATTGAGTCGTACCGAAATATTCCCATGTGCTGGAGTATAACGACAGGCATTACTAAGGAGATTATCAATAGCTTGACGCAATAGATTAGCATCTGCTTTTACCATAATGGGTCGCTCGGGCAGATCGGCTGTGAGAGTAAGGTTTTGCGGTCGCGCTTGGCTCTGCCATTGAGAGATTAAAACACGCAGCAAATCTACTACATCAAGTGGTTCTAAAGATTCAAGAGATAACAAACTCTCCTGTCGTGCCAAAAACAGCAAGTCACCGACGAGGGTACTCATGCCTTTTGTCAGATGGACAATTTTCTCCAAACGCCGAGCCAAAAAAGTAGTATCCGCGGTTAAATCTTCAAGCTCCATCAATCCCACCTGAGCATTGCTCAATACAGCAGCTAGAGGAGCGCGTAGTTCGTGGGAAGCATTGGCAGTAAAGCGATCCAACTGAGCGCACGCTAATTCTAATTCGCGATTGGTATTTTGCAGTCTAGTTTCTCGTTCTCTTAATTCTCGTTCTAGCTGCAAGAACAAAAGAATAGCCAACAATGCTCCCATTGTTCCTGCAATCGCTGATAAACAGAGGACAGTCCAAGTAATCTGACGGTAGAATGCCTGGTGTTGTTGACGAACTTCCAATAATTCCTCTTGTTCGGCGGTAAAGTCATCGATCGCCATCCGAGTGGCATTCATCTTGTCCTTTCCTTCTTCTAACCAATCGTAGAGACGAGCCGTATTGACTAGTAGTTTTTCTTCTTTGCGAGTTTGTTTGAGTTGCTGTTGCAGAGTTAACTTTTCCTGTAAAATCTCCAGATGTCGAGCGACCTTAGTGCGAATTTCTGCTAGTCTTTGTTTTTGCTGGGGATAGTCTTGCACCAGACTTTCTAGTTCGTCTAATGACACGGGAATAACCTCGCGGGAATTATTATATGGAGCGAGAAATTCCTCTCGATGAGTTAGTGCATAACCACGCACCCCTGTTTCTGTATCCACTAGGGCTGTCAGCAAATGTTTAGTTTCTAGCTTGACCAGTTTAGTGTGCTGTACTACTGTTTGATCTTCTTCTAAACTAGCTTTTAACCAAGCAAAGGCAGTAAGTGAAGTAAATAGGCAGATAACGGGGATGACGATAATAATGCCACCCCGCAGACGAACGGGTAGTGCTTTCCATTGGTTAAATTTCATGCAACGATCTACCACTCTTACTCAGAGGCTTGGGCTGGCTCTAGGCAATATCCCACACCATAAACGCTTTTAATCCAGTTTTCTACACCGATTTTTTGCAAACTTTTTCTCAAGCGTCTTACTCTAGCAGCGACAGCATTACTCTCTGGTTGTGAACCCCATGACCACAGTGCTTGCTCAATGCGATCGTGAGTCAGAATTTTCTGGGGATGACGCATCATATATTCTAAAAGCTGAAAATCTCTGCTGGAAAGTTTAAAGGAGATTTCCTGGCATTCAACACGCATTGTATCTAGGTGGAGGGATAAGTCTGCCAGCTTGAGAAGATCTCCTGTCCATAAAGGCGATCGCCTTCTTAAAGCTCTTACTCTTGCCAAAAGTTCGGTTAAATCTACTGGCTTAACTAGATAATCATCCGCCCCAGCATCCAAGCCAGTAACTTTATCAGCAATAGTATCTTTGGCAGTGAGTAGAAGAGTTGGAGTAGCTACTCCTGCTGCGCGAAAGGATTGACAAAGATCGATGCCACTCTCTTCGGGTAACATCCAGTCAAGAATTAGCAGGTCATAGTCTTTTTCCTCCATCAGCCAGCGAGCCGTTGCTCCGTCTACTACACCATCTACAATATGACCAGAGCGGGATAAGGCTGCCTGCAATGGCTCTAATTGCTCTGGGTCATCTTCAACTAAAAGAATCCGCACGATCTGTTTTTTTGATGATTGTATGACTGCCTTGGGATTGAGAATAACAGAAAATAGGGAAAATCTAGAAAGCGGAGATTGGAATAAGAGTGCTGCATCAAAAATCGGCTTGGTTTAAAAAGAGCCAATTTCAGGTAACAAAACGGCAGAAATCTACCCATCTGCTAGATGATCACTAAATTAGTGCGTAACATCAGTTACTAAAAACTCGTATACAGCGGTTTGCATTATTCTACTGAGGCAGCTAATCAATATAACGTCCACAGATAAACAGCGATGCAGCGCGCACATGCGGGCTAGCCCTTCTTGCTCCGTCCTTACGTAGTCGCGAAACCTCACAAAGGCTGCAATAAATAGTCGTGCCTCAAGCTGTATCTCTATCTTATCTGTTGCCTGTTGCCTTTTTCTCTATCTAATGAAGTTAAATATAATCCATTGTCCTGCGACTTCGGCGATCGCACCACCTGGTAAGGTAGAGGTACGACTTTTATTGGGCGCATCTATTAAATTTACTACTTCCGTAATCTGTTCAAAGTTTGGTTGTCGCGACATAACTAAGGGCAGAAACTGTCGAATAGCGCGGCGTTGCAGA
>JBCCDL010000395.1:0-5977 GCA_039030815.1 Cyanobacteria bacterium P01_A01_bin.83
AAAACATTACCAAATTTAGAGCCTATTTTACAGGGAAATGGTCGCGCGATCGCTTTTCCTGAAGAACCATCAGTTAGATATGCTACTACTACGGGTTTAACTGTCAGGGCTAACGATGCCAAGCAAGCTTACAATGCATTTAACTGGTTGAGTGAGAAAGCAACTGCCGAGTGGGTACAGTTGTTTGCTGTGGATATGTTTCGAGTAATGCGTGGCAGAGGGCAAATGGGCGCATTAGCAAAGTTGGTTAAGCAGGATAGTAAATTACAGAAGTTTCTTAAAGACTTTCAAGAGTTAGTTGGGTTTTGATATTACCCTGTCTTATTGAATATCGACACAACTTGAATATATAACCACAGGTTCTGATGCAAATAGGAATAATTCTCAATTGTCTTCAAGCTTGGTGTTATTTCAAAATAATGTGAAAAAATACAATATAGTAGCTTGTATGTATTAAAAAAAGTTACTATTTAAAATTACCCTGTCTTGTTTAGCATGGACGCAACTTAGAGATCTAGCTACAGGTTCTGATACAAATGAGAATTATTCTCATTTGTAAAGCGACTTGGTTTCATATTAAGAACATGCAGTAAATTGAAATAGTGTAACTATAAAATTACTTGTATAACCTAATATGGATGCCGAACAAACATGGCGACAAGCAGAAGATGAAAATACTTCACCTGAAATATTGGCAAAACTAGCAAAAAGTAGCAAAAAAAATATTAGCTATACTGAAAAACGATCGCTGTATAAGTGTCCGCGAGAAGGTTGCTCAAAGCGCAAAAATAACGCCCAAAATTATAGAAGAATTAGCAGAAGATATTCCTATAATACGTAGAGCGATCGCTGAAAAGTCTCAAACACCTACATTTATACTAGATAAATTAAGAAGCGATCGCAGTTTAATTGTCCGTCGAGCAGTTGCCGAAAATCATAATACTTCAATCAATACATTAAAAGAACTATTAAATGATGAAGTAACAAAAATCATCGAAAGTATTAAACATAATTTGCGAACCAGATAAAATTACAAATACAAATTTTATGGACATAGAAAAAACAAGAAAACAAGCGCAGGATGAAAATACTGCACCAGAAATATTGGATGAGTTAGTAACAAGTGAAGATTATTTGACTCGTAAATACGTAGCAGGCAATCCAAATACGCCAACGCAAACACTTTTAAATTCAGGGGAAGAGTTTCCTAGAGAATTACTCAATAATCCTATTTTTGATTTATTGGTACTAGAAAATCCTAATTTGATATCGGATATTCCGATTAAAACTTTACGGAGTCTAATCAAACAGAATAATGTTCCAGAATCATTTATTGTTGAATGTGCCGAAAGAGAATCAGATAAAGATTTGCTCTTAGGAATAGCAATGAATCCTAAAATATCTCGTAAGGTTTTAGATAAACTGACACAAAGTAAGTTTTCAGAAGTAGTAGAAGCAGCCAAGTTACATATTAATTGGTCAGGAGAGATAACAACAGGATGGCAAGAATTAGCGGAAGAAAAAATTAAAGCTATTCGTCCTTTATATTCTGGTGCAGCTACTCGTATAAAACATCTTCAGCACGAGCAACCATATTTATCTACATTAGCGAGGCTTGGTTGGATTCCAGATTTTCTTATTTTATACTGGCAAAAATATTGGAATAAACAAGCAATTTTTTCTACTATAGCCAATTCTAGCTATACTTCTCCTAGCATTTTAGCTGAACTTGGAAAAAATAAAAATTATTTGATTAAAAAGATTGTTGCTAAAAATCCTAATACTCCTGTTTTAACTTTGGAAAATTTAGCTAAAGATAATACAGAACAAAATAAATTACGTACTGGATTGTTGTGTGGAATTAAAGTAAATCTCTCTAGGAATCCCAATTCATCCTCAACTGTTTTAAAGCAATTAATAGAATATGATAATTTTAGTTTTGCAATACGTAAAACAATTGCAAAACATCCTAATTGCTCAATTAACATTTTGGAAAATCTATTACAAGAAGGAAATACTGAAGTTATTCTTAGGATAGCAAATAATTTAAATACACCTATATTTTTATTGAAAAGGTTGCTAGAAAAACACGATTACAAATATAGTCCAATTGGTCAAAAAGCATTTAGCTTGTTAAAGGCAAAAGAAGCATATTTATCAGACAGTACTCATAGTTATATTAAAAGATTGTTTATTTGTATTCCAGAGCAAAGTAAGATATTATTGCGGGAACAATGGAATTATACTAGAAATGACAACTGTAAAAATTTAAGTGATTTACAAAAAGTTCGAGAACAAGAGAAATTTATAGAAACAGATTTACCGAATTACTTACAAACTGATTACTTAATAGTTCGATTGATTATTTTATTAAATAGCAAAACTCCTGCCACATTTTTACAACAAAAATCATCTTCTCTATTGTGGTTAGAAAGATATGCGATCGCCCAAAATCCCAATATACCTCTGGAGCTTATTCAAGAACTAGCTAATGATGCAAATAAAATAGTTCGTGCTGCCGCTAAAGATAATCTAGATAAGAGATTAAGAAATTGATTACAATGCGATTTCTTTATTTTTAACCATTATCTAAATAAATATAATTTAGCAAATTTATGAATCAGCAATTAACGAGTCAAAAAATAATTAGTGCATCATTACTTCGCCTGAGAATGCGATCGCCTTTTTTTGCCACTCTAGCTCTGTTCGCCAAATTTATCCCAACTCAGAGTATTACTACTGCGGCTACTGATGGTAAAAATATTTTTTACCACCCTGACTTTTTACAATCTCTAACTACACCTCAACAAGATGGATTATTACTCCATGAAGTTTTACATGCTGCCTTACTCCATGTTTTAAGAAGAGGTGTTAGAGATAAGCAAACTTGGAATATAGCGGCAGATATTGTAGTTAACGGGATTATTTATCAGCAGGGTTGCTTTGAACTTCCTGAAGGGGGTATTCGGGATATCAAGTTAGAACACCTAAGTGTTGAGGAGATCTATGAATTATTACAGCAGCAAGATCAATGTGATTATTGTTTAGCAAATCAAGATTTGTTAGTAACTTCTCCCCTAGTAGGACAAGGAAATAAGAAAACATCTGGCTTAGGAGAAGAATTTGATAGTTTATCTGAAGCCAAAAAAGCCGAGTTGGAATCCCATTGGCAGAATGCGATGCAGCAAGCAACGGTAATTGCCCGCACCACCAATCAAGGTAAGTTACCCGCAGGTATGTTAAGAGAATTAGGCGCATTAGATACAGCACAACTCGACTGGCGCAGTTACTTGTGGCGATATTTAGTCAAAACCCCAACAGACTATACAGAATTTGATCGCCGTTTTATTGGCAGGGGTTTATATTTAGAAACTTTACAAGGGGAATCAGTAAAAGTATACGTGGCGGTGGATACTAGCGGCTCAATTAACGGTGAGTTATTAAAAATGTTCTTGAGTGAAGTTCAAGGTATCCTCAATTCCTATCCTCATCTAGAATGTGAACTCTATTACGCCGATGCCGATGTTTATGGTGCTTATGAACTAAATCCAGATAGCACAATTCCGCAACCCCAAGGAGGAGGAGGGACTTCTTTTGTACCTTTTTTCGACAAAATTAGTAATTGTTGGGATGGCATGACAACCACCGTGTGTGTTTATCTCACCGATGGCTATGGTACCTTTCCTGATACTGCGCCAGAATTACCTGTGCTATGGGTAGTTACTCCTGGCGGTTTAGATTTATCCCAGTTTCCTTTTGGTGAAACTGTAAGACTGCTGTCAGTCTAAATAAATTCTCGCTCTTATTAATGTTTAAAGCGGTTGTTTGTCAGGCACACCAACAGCGCGAGGAAATTTCTTAGATGTAGCAGAATGTTTGCGTAGATAGATACAATGACGCACACCATTACTCAAAGGAGTCTCCCAGGGATGGATCAACTCTATTTTAGCGCCTAATTGAGCTACTGCTGATTCTAGACTAGCCGTCTCCTCATCATTCCAGTGACCACGATAGAGAACAGCTAATCCACCCTTTTTGACAAACGGTAAACCGTATTCAGCACAGACAGAAGGCTTGCTAACTGCTCTAACCAATGCCAAATCATAGCTAGCGCGATCGCCTGGTACCCGACCCAAAGCCTCGGCTCTTGCCACTACTCCTGTAGCATTATCGAGCTTTAGTTTAGCAATTAACTCATTAACAAAAGTAATTTTTTTACGAGTCGAGTCGAGTAGAGTTATTTGCCAATGGGGAAAAGCGATCGCTAGTGGAATTCCAGGGAATCCAGCCCCCGTCCCGACATCGATAATCTCTAGTTTCTGATTTAATAGTTTTTGGTCTAAACCAACTATCCCCGACAACGAATCCCAAAGATGCTTCTCCCAAAAATCTTCAGGGGTTGTAATGCGGGTCAAATTTTGTTGGCGATTTCCCTCTAAAACTTCTTGATAGACTTGTTGATATAACTGCTCTTGATGCTCATTGGGTTGCCAGTTAAGAGTTTGTAACCAAACCTCATTGAGTAGGGGTAGCATGTCGGTTGTGATTTGACTCATCGGCTGATTGAATTATCTTTTGAGGGTAGATGGCTCAATTGATTGTAAAACTCCCCGCTCAATTGTCCAACAGCGATCGGCTATTTCAATTAATTCTCCAGGGTCGTGGGTAACTACCAACAGCGTCCAGTGTTGCTTCAATTTAGCTAATAGTTTTGCTAACTGAATCCGCATTGACCAATCTAGCCCCGCTGTAGGCTCATCTAACATCAACACGTTCGGTTGACGTATCAACTGTACAGCCAGTGCCAAACGCCGTTGTTGTCCTCCACTCAGAGCGTGAGGAGATACCTTAAGAGATATCTCCTCTAATCCTACCTCGCTTAAGGCGTCTCTGACTCTTTTTAAGTCTAATTCGGGATGACCCAAACGTAATTCTTCTAACACTGTACCACCGCAAAAATGCCGTTCGGGAAACTGAAATACTAATCCTGCAAGTTGCTGGAGGTCGACGTCGGTAAGTTCTTTAGTTCGCCAATAAATTTTTCCTTTAGTAGGTTCTGCTAATCCTGCCAAAATTTCTAAAATTGTCGTTTTGCCTGAACCACTTTTGCCGACAATCAAGCCCAACTTTTGAGCTGGTAACTCTAGATTAATCTGATTTAGAATCGGTTGAGGAGTTGCAGCAGGGTGATAAATTAAATTTTGCAGACGCAGCATAATTCTAAAAGCTAGATGGTGATCTGATTATAGGTGCTTGCTCAAATAAATTGATATTTTTAATTAGCTATATTTAGTAATAGTATCTTTCTGAGTTCCAGGAACTAGATTTTAGCTATTTACGTCCATATTTACTCCTTCAGCTGACAAATATACTTGAATATAATGAATCCCGTAACTAGATTTTTTTTCTTAATCAAACAGCTTAAGCAGATCTTATTAGTGATTCCCTTAACAATGGCTATAATAGTTAGTCTTGGTAATAATTCTGCTAATGCCCAAGATCCATTTCGTCAAGAGGATGCTCGTGACATTGGTAAATATACAGAACAAGCATTTAAAACTATTTTCTTTGAAGGTGATTATAAAACAGTTAGTGAAGAATTAAAATTAGCTGAAGTTGAAGAGCCAGAAGAACCCTTAGTCCACGCTATGCTAGCTTCTCTGGCATATACAGAAAAAGATTGGGACAATATTAAAAAGTATGCTGAACAGACTCTCGAATCTGCTCAATCGCTAAGTGCCAGCGACCCTCTTAGAGGCAATCTTTACCTGGCAGTAGGGCATTTTTTGGATGGAGCATATGTTTATGAAAAGCAAGGGGCATTAGATACCATCAATAAGCTGCAATTGGTATTTAAATATTTGGATCGAGCTGAAGATGCTGCTCCCAATGATCCTGAATTAAATTTAATCAAAGGCTATATGGACTTGTTGTTAGCCGTAAACTTACCATTTTCCAAACCCGAACAAGCGATCGC
>JBCCDL010000396.1:0-5922 GCA_039030815.1 Cyanobacteria bacterium P01_A01_bin.83
TGCTATAAGTAGCAACTGGAAGTCTCAGTTATGAAATTTAATTCTCGCCTCGATCTTAGCGAAGTTTTTTGTAACGTAGATAATTTTTATCAAAGCTTTGAAAGACATTGCCGTTCAATTCCTCAGTTAACAGCAGTTACAAGAGAAAAGAAAAAAGATATAACTCACGTATGAGTTTGAGCGAAGTGATGACAATAGCGATTGCGGTTGCGGTTGCGGTCGGGTCGTAAGTCGTAGACTAAGCAAGTCCGTACAAAGGGACGCAAAGCTCTGCTTTGCCAGTCGTCGCCAGACGACGTTTCTGTAAGATGCGCTCCGCGCAATCTGCGCGTACGCGCTGTCCCGCATGTACTCAGCTAGCCGTTAGGCATCTCTTTTCAGGAAATTTGTGCCCTATTTTAAGTTCGTCGAACTCAAATTTTCTCAGAAATTTACGATTGAGAATTACCTTCAAGGCTGCCGATTTCGCAATTGACCTCGTAGAAAGAAGCAACTGGGGGTTTGACGAACAGGTGATTCATCTCTTCTAAAATGCCTTTGTAAGTTTCGGAGATATTGTCTTCCATCGCATCAATCTCATCCCACATAATTACAGCAATCCCTTCTTCAGTACCTGGTTTTTGCAGTAAGTAAGCACCTTTAAATCCCTTATTGTAGGTAGAAACTGCTCTTTCGTACAATTCTTGTGCTTCGGCAAATTTTCCTGGCTTAAATTCTGCCATCGCTACATAAGCATATTTGTGTTTTAAAAAATCGATAAATTCAGACATAATGTTCTCTTATTATTCAGATTAGTTTAGTTGACTCCCTTTAATATTTAACTACTTTACTATTAAATTGCTCACAGTATTAGCATTACTGAAGAACGTTTGCATTTGTTTAAAAAATTTTTAGGTTGCTATTGTACAGTTTCTTTGAGTGTTTTGTTAGATAATCCAGCATTTAATTTATACTATCGTTCTAGGTTTGAGATTGTCAGTCAAGATGATGATTCTCTGATAATAAAAAAATGTAAAATAGCGATCGCTTTATCATGACAATATAGTAAGGGAGATTTATTATTGATGAATTAAATTTTGTTGGAAATACATAATCTATGTCTGATATTATTAGAGATTCTTATTTAGGAGTTCTTCAATACTCTGAAGAAGATGAATTATACAAATTTATGATCTAAAATTTTGGTAAATGAATAAAACATCGGAGGAGCAATTTGAAATTCTTATTTCTAAATTGAAGAGAACTAACAAATCTTGCAACGCAGAAAATAATTCTACAATAGATCACAATCTTTCCAATGTGAGATGCTTTCCATCTCATGTCGAAATTTCTTTAAAAAATGGAAGAGTGCTTGAATTAAACGGTTTTTATCTCAAGATTGATAATTGTGAAATTATTCTTGATAGTATTTTAAAAGTCTCTTGGATAACACCTGATGATAATCATTTATCTAAAATAAGACTAAAAATTGACAATAAGTTTGATTGTATATATCTTCATACTTCTAAAGGTACATTTTCTGTAGAAGGAATGGGACAGTCTGTATTCCCTGTCATGAGCTTTATCAAATGGATTATTGCCCAGCCCGATTAAAAAACATAGTAAAGTGAGACATTACCCCACCTTACCGAGGACAAATGACAAAACTAAACCCTTTCGTGGAAAGTACGATTAATTACATCCAACTGTTGTTCACGAGTAAGTTTAATAAAGTTGACCGCATAGCCAGATACCCTAATGGTTAACTGAGGATACAGTTCAGGATGATCCATAGCATCAATTAAAGTTTCACGATCTAAAACGTTGATGTTGATGTGGTGTCCTGTATCGTGAAAGTAACCATCTAACATTCCTGCGAGGTTGTTAGTTTTTTGGCATTACCCATGAAGAATTTGTGCGCTTGTTTAAAAAATCTTAAAGACGTAGTAATGCACAAACGCAGTGGTACAACTATTGTAAGAGATGGGGAAAAATTATAAGTAGTAACTGTAAAATAAAAAAGGTTAATTAATTAAATTCAAAGCAACTTGTTTAACTTTTGCTATGTCAATCATTTGCGCCAGTTCATCACTATCGTGTCTACCCTCAAAAGCTTCTAGTGAGGCTCTTTTAATTGCTGCTTCAAATGCTTCGTCTATAGTTTCAATTAGTTCTTCTTTGTTAGCATAGTAACCGCCTGATTTACGCCGCTTATTAGTCCGCTTAATCTCTCTAACGGAATTATCGATTGAAACCTCCCAAGATCTTGTGGTTCGTTGTTCGGCTTGCTGTTTGATGAGATGAACTAAGAGGATGACAAAGTAGCTGTAAATTTTGTTAAGTTTATCCTCTTTAGACATCTCTTCCAATTCCCCGACAAGTTCTAAAGCTTTGATATAGTCTCTTTCTTCAATGTATTTTCTTAAAGTAATTAATTCTTCCATTGTTGAGTTGTTTTTTCTATTATTTTCCAATATAGTCCTATAAACGAGATAGTTATATAGTTTGTTATAACAAAGCTTGCTACAAGCAAAACCATGAAATTAAAAATAACCACAGTGGGTAATTCAACTGGAGTGATTTTACCCAAAGAGCTTCTCGAAAAACTACGAATAGGTAAAGGCGACACATTTTATGTCACAGAAACACCCAGAGGAGTAGAACTTAGTCCTTATGATGAAGAATTTGCCACGCAGATTGAAATAGCAGAATCGATTATGCGGGAAGATCGCGATGTGTTAAGAAAATTAGCAGAATGATTGCTCCTCTATGGATTGAGGAAACAGTAGTAATTGCTATCCACCGTCGTCAATTGGCAGAACATGGTGGTAGCGATGGAATTAGGGATCGAGGCTTACTAGAGTCGGCATTATTTAGCTTAACGTGAGAAAAGCCCAGCGTTATGTGCTTTGCACGAACGTCTGGATGAATCGAACCGCCGACAGGGGTTATTAAATTATTAATAATATTTTATCGTAGATTGCTCAGTGTGCTAAAATTGTTTCATGCTTACCATGAACTACACTTATCGAATTAATCCAACGACCCAACAGCAAGAATTAATGCTTGGCTGGATGGAAACGTGCAGACGTTTATATAACAGATGTTTGCGCGACTTAAAAGATTGGCTTAATTCGAGAAAATGTAGTTTATACTCTTGCTCACTTAATCGGGAATATATAATGTCTCCCGATATTCCTTTTCCTAGCTACCTAGAACAAAAAAGGCAACTTACACAGTGGAAAAAAACTAATTCATACTTAAAAGAGGTTCACTCACAGGTAACTCAAGATTGCGTAAAACGCCTTCATAATACTTGGGAAAGATTCAAGTCTAAGAAATTTGGATTTCCTCGCTTTAAGAAGTTTGGACGGTATCAGTCTTTCTTGTTCCCGCAGTTTAAAGACAATCCAATTAAAGATGGTTTTATTAAACTGCCGAAGATCGGCAAAGTTAAAATCAACCAACATCGTCAAATTCCAGAAGGATTTAATGTTAAAGGAGTCACAATTGTAGTTCGAGCAAGAGGAACTATTTGGTATGCAGTAGTTACAATCCAATGTGATGTTAATGTTCCCGAGCCAACTCCTTTTGGGCGTGGTATCGGAATTGATATTGGATTGGAATCTTTTTTGGTAACAAGTGATAATTTCCGAGTTGAACCTGCTAAGTTTTTTCGAGATCTGCAAAGTAGGCACAGCCTGCTTCGCAGGCAAGCGTCGCTTCTTGCGGCGCGACTTGGGCGCACACGCCCTGTAGTGCTGCAACGCAGAGCATCTCGTAAAAAGAAAGGTAGTAAAAACTGGGAAATGGCACAACTAACCGTCGCGCGACTTCATCACAAAATATCTAATTCTCGAAAAAACTTTCACTTTCAAACTAGTCATCTTTTGTGTGATATGGCAGATATGATTTTTGTTGAAGACATCGATTTTCGAGTCTCGGCGAAAGGATTCCTTGGGAAGCAAATGCTTGATGGTGGTTTTGGTCAATTCCGAGATTTGCTGTCTTGGGTATGTTGGAAGCGTGGTAAATACTTCCAGTCTGTTGACCACAAATACACTTCGCAGATTTGCCCAGAATGTAATACTCACACGGGAAAAAAAGAACTCAGCCAACGAGTTCATAATTGTCTTGAATGTGGGTATCAAACGAGTCGCGACCATGCCAGTGGAAGAGTAATTTTAAATCGAGGATTGGAAGCTATTAATAGTACCGATGGACTATCGGGGAAAGAAATTGTCTGTCAAGTCGTACTGTCGGGGGTGTCATGCCTAGATAAGTGGCGCAGGGCAGAAAATTCCAGTTCGCGAGGATTGGAAGCCAGCACTTAGCACGCGATAGCGATGAGTGTCTGGAGATGTCACACCTAAGAATCAGCTTGCTTATGGCAATCCAACTATCTTTGATTTAGCAGCAGCTTATGGATATGGTATTGCCAAAAATCATCCCTTTATCGATGGCAATAAAAGAACTTCTTATGTTGTAACTAGAACTTTTTTAAAACTTAATGGCTTCGATATTCAAGCATCGGCACTTGAAAAATATCAATTGTGGATGGGTTTAGCTAACAGCCAGTTTACTGAAACTCAGTTAGCTAAATGGATTGAAAAAAAGTCGATAAAAATTAAATAGTGATAAAAGCGAAGACAAAGCATTATCTTACCCTATCGCATTATTTTTAATACTATTTTTTAGTTTAGGTAATCAAGTCCAATAAATTGAAAATATGAAATCAATTATTATAGAGCCTAATGTCATAGTTGATTTAAGCAATATTTTAAAGCAAGAAGATATTATTTATTTAGGTTGCTCTGCTAATCAGGAAATTATTATTACTACTAAATCAAAACTCTGTAATTCTCAAAAAAATTTTGGTGCTGCTACATTTACCAAATCTAAATCTAAAAATACTAAATTATATAATCTTTATCTTGAAATAGATAATACTTTAGTTTTGATTGGTACAATTGAAGAAAAGCATAATATTAGTTATTTTCAATTTCTCAGCAATCATGAAATTCTCTTGGTTTGTTCCCTAAGTCGTTATAAATCTTCAACTAATTTTGAAAAAAATGGACGCATCTACTCAAATGAAGGTGAATACAAAAGAGAAATATTATTAGGTGATGGTATTGCTGATGTCCAAGTCAGTGAAGGTGGAATTATCTGGACGAGTTACTTTGATGAAGGTGTTTTTGGTAATAGAGGCTGGAACGATCCTATAGGCAAAAATGGTTTAGTAGCTTGGAATAGTATGGGCGAAAAAATTTATGAATTTTATCATAATGCAGAAATAGGTCAAATTTGTGACTGTTATGCTTTAAATGTAATTTCAGCTCGGGAGGTATGGCTTTACTACTATACTGAGTTTCCTTTAGTAAAACTTAAGAATTATAAAATTCAAGATTATTGGTTTGTACCGATTAAAGGTAGTTCCGCCTTTGCTATATACAGAAATTTTGCGCTTTTTAATGGTGGATACCAAGAGCGTGAAAATTTTTATTTAGTAAAACTTGAAAAAAATCATCAGGCAAAAATTATAAGTCAAATTAAACTCAAAAATATCTCGGAAATATCATACATATCTGCTAGAAGAGATACATTATATTTTTTATCCAATCAAAAGATATTTCAGTTATCTGTTTATGAGGCAATGACACAATTAAATTACTAACTTTGTTGTTGATATAGTAAATAATAGCATGATTGTTATTACTGCTTTTGGGTTCAGGGCGATCGCCAATTTTTAATTATGATTCTTCAGTAAAAGCTTTTTTATTATCTAATCGCAATATATCCCAGTTAGGAATTATATTTTTTAACTGTTTTTCTAAATTCCATTCTGGAGGACATTCTTTTTTCCAAAACCAAGGCGCACCTTTTTTAAGCCATTCTTCACGATAAGCAGAAGTATCATCATAACCATATTCACAGCCACAA
>JBCCDL010000397.1:0-5915 GCA_039030815.1 Cyanobacteria bacterium P01_A01_bin.83
GCTATGCTTTATTCGCATCTTTCGTAACAAAAGAATTAGGTGCTGTAATGTATGTATGACAAGGGTTCGAGGGTATAAGTTAATTTGCTTCAACGGTGTGATTGGGTGAAAAATCAATATAAGTTAACGATATTAGTAAAGAAAAGTTATTGCATATATAGTTTTAAGAAGTAAAGTAAAATAAGAGTTACATGTAATTTGAAGTGGTAGTTAGAGTCCGTAAGGTTTACCTGGTAAGGGATTGAGAGTTTTTGATTAGAGAATTTGTTAACAGAACTTAAGGTTAAGTGAGTGAAGAGTTCATGTTATGATATTGAGTGCCTGGAGAAAAAGAACTGTTTCAGGTAAAAAAGATGAGAGTAAAAAATAGGGAATGAAACATTTCGTGGTCATTCTCATAAGCGTATAGTATTTGTACTTGTACGCGTATATTTTTGTTTGGGTTTAAAAAGAAGTAAAAAAGCCCAAAAATGAGTAATAGAGAGATAAAAATAATAATTGACTTATAGTCGCCTACAAAAAGCTTTTAATCTAGAAAATGCTTGAATTTGGCATTCTAGCTGTAAAGCTTGATATTGGTGGGATTGTAAGATTTAAATCAAGTAATTTGTAGCATAAGTTTAAGAAAAGATTAAAAGTATAAATAATTGAGTTTAAGAATGAACGTTAATTGTTTGCTTGTATCTAGCCAGAGATAATATCTGTGCAAATACAGATGGAATTGTAATCAGAGGGTAGGCAAGCAATGAGTTGGGTAACTGAAGAACTCAAATATGTAGACTTGGGAGATAAACGTCGGAACCAGCGTCTGGTAAAGATTGTGGAAGATTTATCATCTCAACCAGAGCAAAGTGTACCCCAGGCAAGTAGAGATGAGGCGGCTGTACAAGGGGTGTATAAATTTTGGGGAAATCCACGTATCAAAGCATCAGCGATTTTGGCGGCACATACCGATACTGCAGTGGAACGAATCAGAGGTCATGAGACAATTTTGGCAATTCAAGATACGACAGAATTAGATTTTAGTCCCAAGCCAATCAGACATGCCCGTAGTGAAAATCCGCGTAGAAAAGGTATGGGACCATTGAGTAATCCAAAGGCTAGAGGTTTAAAAGTTCACACGGTATTGGCAGCGAGTGCACAAGGTGTGCCATTGGGAGTTTTAGAACAAAAAGTTTGGGTAAGAGAGGTCAAACAAGGAGGTAATAAGGAAAAACGGCGACGTCTTGTATCAGAGAAGGAAAGTCAACGTTGGCTTGATTGTTTAAGTGTTAGTCAAAGGCTAGTACCAAATGAAACTCGTGTGATAACGGTAGGAGATAGAGAAGCAGATATTTATCAACTGTTTGCCATGCCCCGGCGACCAGAAAGTGAGTTTCTGATAAGGGCAGCAAAAAATCGCTACACTAAGTCAAATGTGTTTGATGAGTCTGTGATGCCTTTATTTGAGGCGATTCGACAGACAGCAGTTTTGGGAGAAATTAATTTAGAGTTGCAGCGTACTCCTAGACGTAAAGCTCGTAGTGCTTTATTGAGTGTACGGGTGAAGACATTATGGCTACAACCACCAACATATCTTGAGTCTGGGAAATTTGACCCATTGAAGTAAATGTAATTCTAGCTACTGAGGAATATCCTCCTGTTGGTGAAAAAGCAATTTGTTGGTTGTTGCTAACAACTTTACCTGTTAGTTCTTTAGAATCAGCAGTTCAATGCTTGGAGTGGTATAGCTATCGTTGGTTGATAGAGCGTTATCATTATTGTTTAAAGAGTGGTTGCAAGATTGAGGAATTACAGCTAGAAAACGGTGAGAAAATTAAGCGAGCTTTAGCGACTTATGCGATTGTTGCATGGCGGTTGTTATGGCTGACTTATGAGGGGCGCAAGAATCCAGAACGTACAGTGGATGGTGTTTTGCAGCCTTGTGAATGGCAAGCTTTATATTGCAGGATTCATAAAACCAATATCCCAAGTAGTGAAGCGCCAACTCTGGGAGAGTGTGTGCGCTGGATTGCCAAATTGGGAGGATTTTTAGGGCGCAAAGGAGATGGAGATCCAGGGGTTAAAACTTTATGGCGTGGACTTAAACAATTGCATGATATTACACAAATGTGGTTGTTATTGCGAGAATAAGGACGATAAATGTAAATAAATATGCGATAAAGGACAAAGAGTAGGTTTTTTATGATATTAGATTGAAATTTAACAAAAATACACTAATTGATCGTCTTGTAGTGCTTATGTAGTGTCATTGTATATCTCAAGTAATAGATATTTTATTAATTGGAAGATGCGCGTCTTCCATGCTGCGTGTCGATAAATGTGAATTATGTTTTGGGTGGTACAGTAACTGCTGTTATAAGTGAATTGCATATTTGATAGTTATTTTCGAGATGTAACTAGTTAATAATTGTAACTATCCAAAAATCTAACTAGTCAATATAACTAGTATATTGTTATAACTAGTTATATGAATGAGTGGAAAGAAATGTCGAGATTATTAGAAATTAAGATAGATGAATTATTTGAGTCAACTAAGGGGTTGATGAGTTTTGATCAATTGGAACCTTACTGTGAGCAGTTCAACGATTGGCTTAAGCAGAATACAAAATACAGTCTTAATTCTTTGGGTACAGTATTGTCGCGTCATGGGTTCTATAAGAAGTTCAAGTCAATAAAGCTTGAGCAGGGGAAGAATGGGGTGAGCATCCCCAAACATGACGGTCATGGGAATATAAAGGGCTATGAGTTGCGGCATTATGTAGTTTCGAGGTGTGGTTTGTCCTTTGAAGAGTGGGATAATCGCAACACATCTAACCGGGCGATCGCAAGATTGGAGAATGGGCAAGAGATATTGCCAAAACCTTATTTTGAGGCAATTAGTAAACTCCTCAATAGCAAAGACCCTCATGAATTAGCAGTGGGGCTGATTGGGGCGACGGGGAGACGACCCCATGAGATTTTAGCTCGTGCTAAGTTTAGTGGGATTGAAGGTGAAGAATATAAAGTGATGTTTGAGGGTCAAGGGAAGAAGCGAGGTGAGAAACCAGTATTTGCGATCGCGACCTTGTTCCCAGGAAGTTATGTAATAGAAAAGTTGAGGCAGTTAAGAAATGAAGAAAGCACCAAGGAGTTATTAAAGCGAGTAAGGGGGCAGTTCCCCAGAGAAATTGCTCAACAAAATCGTGCTCTAGATTCATGTAGGAATGGCAGCCTGAACAGTGTGGTGTGCATATATAGTTTTAAGAAGTAAGGTAAGCAATGAGTTGGGTAAGTGAAGAACTCAAAGATGTAGATTTGGGAGATAAACGTCGGAACGAACGTTTGGTAAAGATTGTAGAAGATTTATCATCTCAACCAGAGCAAAGTGTACCCGAGGCAAGTAGAGATGGAGCGGCTGTACAAGGGGTGTATAAGTTTTGGGGAAATCCTCGAATAAAAGCGTCAGCAATTTTAGCAGCACATACTGATGCTGCTCTGAAACGGATAAAACATGATATTACACAAATGTGGTTGTTATTGCGAGGAGAAGAATATGAGATTTTAGCTCGTGCTAAGTTTAGTGCAATTGAGGGTGAAGAATATAAAGTGATGTTTTCAGGTCAGGGGAAGAAGCGAGGAGAAAAACCAGTATTTGCGATGGTGCGTTAGCACCCGCCGGAGGGCGATGGGCGAAGGAAGCCCTGCCGTAGGCAATCGCGACTTTGTTCCCTGGAAATTATGTAATAGAAAAGTTAGGGCACTTAAGAAATGAAGAGAGTACCAAAGAATTGTTGAAGCGAGTAAGGGGGCAGTTCCCCAGAGAAATAGCCTGCGCAAAATCGTGGGATTGATTCGTGTAGGAATGGCAGCCTTAACAGTGTGGTGCGTCGAGTATTTGGAAATAAAGGTGATAAGGTAGCAATTTTGGGAATTCGTGAAGGGGATGAGCAAGATAATTGCCCCCGCTCTAAGAGCGGCTTATGCTTGTTTAGTAACGGAGCGCTCCTGTAATTCTTCAATGGGTGAGAAGTTATTATTTGCGGCGCGTCAGCTGGGTCATTTTGTAAAGGAATCACCTACAGATAAAGATTTGGCTAATCTTGCGACTACCGTTGGTTACGGTGATTATTACGTTAGCTCACATCTTGCACCTAACGAGTAAACACTTAAAAGCTGAAAATCTAACCAGTGAATATAACTGCTTCTATGATATAAATTGATATAACTAGTTATATGATAAGAGATTTCCAATTTAAAAAATATACTACTTGTATTAAAAATATTTTTGCAAGAGTTCTAATCTTGTAAATTCTCTAAATCAGCTAAATCCTGTAATCTTCCTGATGCTTGTTTATTTTTTCTAAGATTATCTAAATCAATGAAATTAACAGGAATATTGTCAATGTTTACTTCTATTTTTTCCTGATAACAGGTTTCAAAATCTATTCCATCTGGAGTTGTAATTAAATCTATTCGATTAGGTGGATAACCTAATTGTATAATTTGGTCTGATGTTTGAAAATCTTCAGTAGTTAAACCTAAGCTACCAAAGCCAAATCCTGTTAATGTTATCATCAGTTTCTCAGCATTTTCTAGACTCGTTTCTATCCAAATATCAATGTCTTTTGTGTAGCGAGGATAACCATGTATGGCTACTGCATAACCGCCAATTACTAAATATTTTACTTGATTATCGTTTAATAATTGTATAAACTCTTTGAAATCTTGGTTGAGCATTATATTTATATTGGTGATATTCTTGACGGATAATTTCTAGTATTTCTAAACGTTTTTGATAGGGCTGTTTTTGCCAGTAATTAAAATCACTTTTATTTTGTTTTATATTTATTTTATTAACTACTTTATCCATGATTTTATAGATTTTTGCAACATAAAAATTAGTTTAACATAACCAGTTAGGTTGTCAACCAACAGCATAAGAGGTAAACTAACGCTGAAAAGGTGAATGAAAACCAACGACAATATCTGACTTCGGTACACCTTTGGACACAAGTGCAACCAAACATCCACCCGCCATGAGTCACTGGTCTGTTTCAAATGGGACCAACACAACCCTTATTATTGTGCGATCGCTTCTGTGTTTGAGAAAATTTGGATTCAGCAAAATACAACGGACCTCCGTCCGGTGCGATGCTCCGAAGGAGAGGAGCCTAATTCATATGGGCTGCAACTGTAGCGTAAAAATATGGGAAAACCTTGGAATTTGGGCGGTAATAGATGCTATTTTTATCCGAAAATTCTTTGTTCCCGCCCAAATTCCTGCCCAAACCCGTCGTTCGGATGCCCACACTGGCTGGTTATGAGAGGTTTTCCCATATTTTTAGCCGGTTCCATCTCGCGGGTTATCTGGTTTATTGCTACCAAGGTTGCTGCTTCAGTTTATGCAAGGCGATGGTGCGGTATCGCACTATTTACGATGGCTGAAACCTAGTTTTGAGAAAGATTTGAGCTACAAATTAAATGTCACGTACAAAAATACTAAAAACAAACTGCCCAAATTTCAACAAAGTCAACACCCTAGACTCCAGCACCATCGCTAACCTTAACCTTCCTAAAAAACGTAATCATGTCATATAGTTATATTGCTTATACTAGTTATATATGACCTAACCAGATTTCTATAAACTAGTTATTTTACCAAGACGCTCCTAACTTCTAACTACTTAAGCTAAGGATATCTAGTTATCATAAACGAATGTAATGTACTATGCTGAGCTACTAACCATAAAGCTGATAAAGCTGTAAGCCTTGTATAGCATACAATACAAAGGTTAAAGATTATCCAATCCACGAGCAGAACGATGTCTGCACATATAACCAGTTGATGCAGATATGAATGCAGACATCACCTAACGCAGAGATACTTCAATGCAGAGATAACCACTAAGCATCTGTTAATCTAGATTAACAGA
>JBCCDL010000398.1:0-5911 GCA_039030815.1 Cyanobacteria bacterium P01_A01_bin.83
AAGTGATAGGCATTGAGAATCCACTGGATATCTGCCACATTTGCTCCCAAACTCCTCTGAATTTGAGGTAGTGCCACATCAGTAGAAGTACCATCAAAATTAGTCATAAAGAGTGCCAAACACATAGCTCCCAGAGCGATCGCTCTGCTGCGATCGGGTTTTTGCTTGCCCTTAGCTTTATTAGAGAACTGCGCGGTCGTAGAATTTGGTGATGATTTGTTAGTAATTTCTGAATCTTCGATTTGTTCCATAATTTGTAATTAATGTTGAGGACTAATCTCTAATAAAAACTCAAGTTTTTCAATTTTTGATTCGTATAAATAAATCTCGAACGACGATCTTTACGAGAAAAAATAACTATCTAAACAAGGATTAGAAAACATACCATTGGAATCCCAAGCTTCCTGTAGCAAGATAAAATCATGCCATTTTTCATATTGTTGTTTTAAATATTTTTGCTCTACAAATATTTGCTTTCCCCAGTGACAGCGAAGATTAAATGGCTTTAGTAATTCAATCATTTGGTTAAAAAACTTACCCGTGTGAGGATATTCCCAAAACTCCAGCCAACAAATTGCTTGCTTATAAGCAGGACTCAACCAAAAATCATCAGCAGCACTACATCTAATATGGATGTGCATAGTAGGGTATTTCTGGATTTTGTGAAAATAGTCGCGAATACAACTGAGTGCTGCACAGGCTCTGTCATAGGGAATGGCAATTTCCATATCCCCTACTGGCTCAAAATCAATAACCTCATCATTTGCAGTAATGTCGGTAGAAGTGACATCAAAATGGGTTAAGACAAAATCGCTACGTCCAAAGGTCGCAGAATATATCGTTCGGTCATATTGTTCGAGACACAATTTTTGCAGCCAATTTAACCTGTAATTTTCAAAAAGACGCTGTGCAAACTTATTGATAGAATCGACAATCTTTTTCTTTATTTTTGTCGTTTGGATAGGCTGCCATCCGCCATTTTCCTTAAGAGGTTTCTCAGTGGGATTTATTAGTACAATTTGCACTTTATCTGCGATCGGAGAATATCTAATATCGACATATTTATTGTTTTGATTAATCTCATCAAACTGCTGAAGAAAAGTATCCATTGACAGAGAAATGACCTGAGATTGCAAAGAAAATGCGGGAACGCATTTGAAAGTGACTGTAGAAACAATTCCTAGCAATCCCATAGAAACAATCGCTGCCTTAAAGATGTCTTGGGAGCGATCGAGTTGTACAATACTGCCATCGGCTCGAATTAATCGCAAAGCCTGGACGTAACCACTAAGGCTTTTATGTTTGAGAGAACCACCATGAGTACCTGTAGAAATTGCTCCCGATACTGTTTGTTGAGCGATCGTTCCCATTGTCGGTAATGCCAAGTTATGTGCTGCTAAAATTTCATTTAGCTCGCAAATTTTTATGCCTGCTTGTACGGTAACTAGACAGCCTTCAATTTTGACTAGATCTTTATAGCGATCGAGGACAATGCACACACCATCGGTTGCAGGAATGGGAGCAGCAGAATGTAGAGAGCCTATGGTTCTAACCTTCAGATTTTGTCGTGCTGCTGTTTGAATGATTTGGCTGATTTCTGCTTCTGTATTCGGATGAGCTATTGTGCGGGGAGAAAAACTATAGAGTGAAACTGCACTGTTGATAATCTGGCGTTTTTTTAGTTTATTTCGCTTAGATTCTCGCAAAGATTGGAGATCGGCATTATTGAAAAAAAATTGACCTGAAAAACATTTTTTATTGATAGTCTTAGGAATTAATTTTACTATTTTATTCATATTTTTTAGACTGTATTTAAAATGTTTTTATTTAAAAAAGATCTGGTTTTAATTATCGATTTTTATGAATTTTTAAGTTGAAATATTTAAATAATTTTTAGTGGCAATAATGTTATTGAAGATATCGATAATTTCAAATACAGCTTGATTATTTATCGCAGCAACATTGGCACGGTAACGAGCAATATTTTTTGGCTCGATCGACTTTTCAACCGCTTGGCGAATATTGCGAAAACTAGGGATAGCAATGCCGACTTCTTGCTCTTGAATCCAGTCAGCAGCATAGCGTTCTTGTGGTAGTGTTAAAAAATTACGCTCCACAATTACAGGCAACTTCATTACCAGTGCCTCACTGATGCTGACATTACCTGGTTTGCCAATAAAAAAATCGGCAAGATACATATAGTAAGGAATGTCTTCAGTAAAGGTGACAACCAAACGCTTCTGAAGACTTTTATGCTCCCGCAGTGATGAAGCTACTTTTTCATTGCGTCCACAAAGAAAGATTAGCTGGATTTTTTGTTGCAAACATTCCAGACGTTGAGCAATATTTAACATTGTTTTTGAGCCATTAGCCCCAAACAATACTAATCCCGTCATACAGTCTGGATCTAAACCTAACCTTTTCCTTTCAAGACGGCTATCGACATCAATAGGCTTATAAAAGCGAGGATGAATTACTAACCCCGAAGTTCTGATAATATGTTCTCGATCTACCCCCAAATCTCGTGCTTGTTTTACAGCTTTTTCAGTCCCGCAAATAAGATAATTTTTGGTTTTCGGTTCTATCCAATACCCAGGGGGACAATCAGCAAAATCGGTCAGAATAGTAACTACAGGGATGTTTAACTTCGCTTTCTGGAGACTTTCCCAAAGTGCTTTGTCATGAAAAGGAACAACCGAAATTACTATATCTGGCTGTTGTTCGCGCCAATGTTCCTCAAGCAAACTGACATCTAAATTATGCTTGAGTTTGATTAGTAGTTTGTGTAAGTGTATTGTAAGTAAGTGAATCCATCCCCAACCGTTTTTTTGGATGTAGTCGTAAAATTTATCGGAAATCGTTCCTAATAATTTGGAGATATCCAGGGCTTTATTTTGTTCTTTTACAGATTCGGCGATCTCGGCTTCGCCGAGGCGCGATGCGATCGCATCTGCAAAGATAACATTTACTTCCCAGGGGAGTTTTTGCTGTTCTATGATGGCACGCAGGGCATTATAGGTTGAGTAATGTCCGCCACCGCCCCGTAGGACAAGAACATCAATCAAAACCTTTTTTTTTGGATGGGAAGCTGCTTGAAGCATTTTTATAAATACCTAGTTATTAAAGTGGTATCTCTCATTGATCGCTTTGGGAAACGTAAAAATCGACCAGAGCCTTGACAGGCTTGAATTGTAAAGATTTTACAGCTAACTTTTTGGCGGTGTTAGCAACTGCAAGAGGGGCGGTGTTAGCCTGGATTTTGGCGATCGCCGTTATTACATCATCAATGCCCTGCTTGTCAGCCCGAAACACCGACTCATCCAGCCAAACGGCTTCATGTTCGCTAGCTCTTTCTGCTTCTGGAAAGCTCATAGCCTTGAAGTCGAAATACTGAGGGAAAGCACTAGGAACTGGTAGTCGCGATCGCTTTGGTTGAAACAGATCGTAACGGTGCATTGGGGGATAGCCAGTCCAGCAAGGAATTCCCTCCATATAAAGTGCCAGACAAACCTCATCGTGTTTTGCACCAAATACCTTGGGTTCTATGGCAAAAATATACCTATAGAACGAGCGTCTGCTATGGCGCGTATCCCGTTTTAGAAGGCGGATACCAGGGACTTCCCCTAGTCTTTCTTCTAGGTAATTCACCATCGCCTCACGCTGCGCTACCTGTTCGGGGAAACGTTCCAAAGCTACACTGCCAAGAGCAGCCTGAATTTCAGTCATGCGATAATTTGTCCCCAGGGTGGAAACTCGTTCCTGGTTGCCCATATCCATCAATGCCCGAACCATTTGCGACAGATTATTATTTGCTGGCGTTGCTTCTGGTGCTTGTAATTGAGTCGGACGACCACAGTTAATAATACTGGCTGATCGTTCGGCTAGTTCTTCGGTACGACACAGCAGTACACCACCCTCGCCAGTGGTTAAAATTTTCGATGATTGAAAGCTAAAAGAGCCAAAATGCCCGATATTACCCGCACCCCGACCATTCCACATAGCACCATGGGCGTGGGCGCAATCTTCAATAACGATTAGATTATGCCGTTCAGCGATCGCCATAATAGCATCCATATCTGCCATTTGCGCCCCTAGGTGAACGGGAATAATTGCCCTAGTTTTGTCTGTAATCGCTTTCTCAATGGCTACAGGATCGATACAGTAGGTGTTGCGATCAATATCAACAATTACTGGGATAGCCCCAGCCGTCATCGGCGCGGCAGCAGTTGCTTGGAATGTATAAGCGGGAACGATTACCTCATCTCCCCAGCCAATATTAACCGATCGCAAAGCCACTTCCATTGTGACTGTGCCGTTGACCATCGGTACGGCAAAACCACCACCCTGCATGGCAGCAAACTTGTTGGCGAATGCTACAGTTTGAGGACCAGGATAAGGAGAACCTCCCCACTGCCTAGACTGAATCGCTGTTGTTACCGCTTCCACATCTCGGCGATCGACAATGGGCCATTCTGGATAAGGTTCGGTGCGGACTGGTGTACCTCCTAAGATAGCCAGCTTGTCAATTGCAGAAATCTCTGAAGCTGGAGCTGTTTCTGGCTCTTTTTCGGGAGCGTTAGCAGATTTTTTTTCATCTGATATATATTGCATGATTAACTTTTTTTGACTCTCTTCATATAAAAGGGAAAAATATGGGGCAAATATAATTCGCTACTATAGATTTTCAATCCGTGTAGGCGAACTATAAGACTTCTAACCCGTGCCGATGGGTTTTGATCGGGTAGCTGTTACTTCTGGTTGCTGTTTCAGGATTGTTTGTAAAAAATCGCTCGCTTCAAATACAGCTTGGTTATTAAAATTATTCAGATTAGCCCGATAGCGAGCATAATTTTCTGGTTGAATTAGCTTAGTAACAGCTTGCTTAATGTCCCGAAAATTAGAAATTACAATCCCGACATCTTTTTCTTTGATTAATTCACAGCAGTATTTTTCTTGAATCATAGTAAGAGCATTACCTTCTGTAATTATTGGTAGTTTCATTGCCATAGCCTCGCTGATGCTGACGTTGCCTGGTTTACCAATAAAAAAATCGGCAAGATGCATATAGTAAGGAATGTCCTTAGTAAAGGTAGTTATAAATCGCTTTTGCTTCCCCTTACTCTGACAGAGTGCTGAAGCTAACTCGCGATCGCGTCCACAAAGAAAAATCAGTTGCAGTTTATCTTGAAAGCATTCCAGACGCTGGGCAATATCGAGCATTACCTGAGAGCCATTACCGCCAAACATGATCAAACCCGTGGGGCAATCGGGATTTAAGCCTAATTTTTGTCTTTCACTACCTCGATCCCAGGAGACGGGTTCGTAAAAGTTAGGGTGTATAACCAGTCCCGAATTTTTAATGATGCGATCTGCTTTCACACCCAGCAAACGAGCCTGTTGTACTGCTTTTTCCGTACCACAAACTAGATAATTTCCCGTTTCTGGTTCGCTCCAAAATGCAGGAGGACAATCGGCAAAATCCGTCAAAATAGTCACTACAGGAGTACCTGGTTTTGCCCTTTGAATGCTCTCCCAAATTACTTTGTTAAATAAAGGCATCACCGAAATAATTAGATCGGGCTGTTGTTCGCGCCAACGTTGCTCAAAAAGACTGATACCCGTCTTATAGTTAAGCTTGACTAATAACTTATTAAGGGGCATCATCACCAGCCACAGCCACGTCCAACCCTTTTTAACCATGCTGTTATAGAGGTCGTGGGCTGAAAAACCAAACAAATCATAAACATTCTTGACCTTGTTTTGTTGAGACAATTTGGGAATAATCTCATCCATATCGGTGACTTGAAACTGCCAGGGGAGTTGTCGTTGCTCGACAACTGTCTTAATCGCATGATAGGTTGCGTAATGTCCAGCACCACCCTGTCCCGTAATTACGTTAATCACATATTTG
>JBCCDL010000399.1:0-5909 GCA_039030815.1 Cyanobacteria bacterium P01_A01_bin.83
AATACATTCAAAAACCAGATCTATACCCTGGGGGTATTCATGCTGGAGGATATCGGCGACATTTTCTGAGTGATAATTAATAATGCGATCGCAACCTAACTCTTGCAGTAGCTGCATTTTTGCTTCTGAACCACAGGTGCCGATTACATGATTTCCCGCTAGTTTTGCTAACTGGATCGCAATATGACCAGTTCCCCCTGCGGCGGCTGTTACCATCACAGTTTCTTGGCTAGTCATCATTCCTACCTGTTCTAAAGCCACTAACGCCGAGACTCCAGTAGGCATTAGACTTAAAACTTCGGGAGTTGCTTTGGGGACTTTAAATCCGAACCTGGCATCGATCCTCTGATATTCTCGATATCCTCCTCCCCTTTGGGTAGTTAATACAGCATCACCCACAGTAAATTTCGTGACCTTGCTTCCGACATCTTCTACCGTTCCCACTGCTTCTACCCCCAGATCAAGGGGTGGTGTTTCTGAAAAATAGGGAATCTTACCTTTACACAGCAAAGTATCAAACCCCGCATTTACTCCAGCATATTTATTGCGAATTAAGATCTCATGATCTCCAGGTTGAAGAATTGGCGACTTGATAATCTCAACAGCAGAGTTAAAATCCTGGTTAAAATTCTTGGCAACTAATTTTCGGTAAGTTTGGGAATTCATTACTGTTCTGGAATTACTGTTTACAGTTCCAGATAATTAAAGAATATCATAGCAATTATTTCATACAGTTTTGTTGCTTAATAGTCTACCTGTCAAAAATGACAGGTAAGTTAAGTGATGCGATCGCTAATATTTAACCAAGACTGTAACTATTGCCAGAGTTAGCAATTTGGTAACGAAATATACAGGGGAAGTAAGAACTACATCATAATCTATTACTAATTCAGCCGAGAAAAATGCAGGAAAAAATGCAGTTCGGCAATTGGAATTAAGAATTTAGCTTGGGTTGAAGAGTGAAAAAGCATTATTCCGTAATAGTTGTGGGAGGTGGTCAAGCTGGTCTATCTATCAGCTATTGTTTGAAAAGCAAAGATATTGACCATCTTGTCTTGGAAAAAAATCAAATTGCTTGTTCTTGGCAAGACAAGCGCTGGGATACTTTTTGTTTGGTGACTCCTAATTGGCAATGTACCCTTCCTGGTTATCATTATCCAGGAAATGAACCCAATGGTTTCATGGAAAAAGATGAAATCGTTAACTACATTAGGGAATATGCTAAATCTTTTAACCCACCTGTCCAAGAAGGTGTTGAAGTTTTCCAAGTTAAGAACCAGTCAGGAGATTTATTTGAGTTAAGTACTTCCTTAGGTAACTATACAGCCGATCGCGTTGTTGTTGCCACAGGAAGCTATCACCAACCAAAAATTCCTCGCATAGCTGAAAGGTTAAACTCAGATATTTTACAGCTACATTCATCAGATTACAAAAATCCTCAATCTGTGCCTGAGGGGGAGATTCTTGTTGTCGGTAGTGGTCAATCTGGCTGTCAAATTGCTGAAGATTTGCATTTAGCTGGCAAAAAAGTACATCTGTGCGTTGGCGGCGCACCGCGATCGCCGAGACAATATCGGGGCAAAGATGTCGTAGATTGGCTAGACCAGCTAGGATACTACGATCTAACTATTGAAAATCATCCCGATAAAGGAAATGTTAGAAGCAAAACCAATCACTATGTTACTGGTCGTAGTGGCGGTCATGAAATTGATCTGCGAACCTTTGCCCTAGAGGGAATGCAACTATATGGTTCTTTAGAGGATATTCAAGAAGACCACCTGCAATTTAAACCCAATCTTAAGCACAATCTCGATCGCGCTGATGAGGTGGCGGAAAGTATTAAAAAAACTATTGATGACTATATCGTCAAAAATCAGATAGCGGCACCAACTGAACCAGCCTATCGACCAGTATGGCAACCCGAAGCAGAACCCAAAGAGCTAAATTATAAGCAAGCCAACATAACCACTGTAATTTGGTGTATCGGCTATCAAGCAGACTTTAGCTGGGTTAAAGTTCCTGTCTTTGACGGTGTGGGATATCCCAGTCACAATCGCGGTGTTACTAGCGTTTCTGGTCTCTATTTTCTGGGGCTTCCCTGGCTTTATACCTGGGGTTCGGGAAGATTTTCGGGCATTGCTAGAGATGCCAAATATATATGCAACCATATTGCCGAAAGGATGAAATATGCTTATCCAGGGACTTTATTGGCGATTAACGAAGCTGCGATCGGTTCTTAGCATTAAACATTATTAATTATTAGAGGAAACATAAATTATGCCTGAAGTTACTACCCCCGCACACAAAGCTGGTGACTATTTTGTTGATTATGAAGAAAAAGTATTTCCCGATGTCCAAGCTGAACCAGGGGAGAAAGCTTTAGTTACTTTTCATACAGTTGCTTTTGAAGGTTCCATTGGCTTGGTAAATCTGTTACAGGCTACCCGTTTGATTCGTAAAGGCTTTGAAACCTCAATCTTGCTATATGGACCTGGGGTAACTTTGGGAATACAGCGAGGCTTTCCTAAGATTGGCGATGAATCTTTCCCAGGACATCAGGCGATGAATAATCAGCTAGTCAAAATTATGGAAGAAGGAGGAAAAGTCTATGCTTGTCGTTTTGCACTGCAAGCTTTATATGGACATGGCGAACCTTCTTTAATTCCTGGGATTACCCCGATCAATCCTTTAGATGTTTTAGATATCGTCTTAATGCATCGTAAAGATGGCGCATTTATCCTCGATACCTGGACGATGTAAATCAGTTAACAGTAAGGGCGAACGGTCGTTCGCCCTTACCATAATTAGTAATTAGTAAATGATAAATGCGAAATGTAAAAGCAGCAGCGGTGCAGATTTCTCCTGTACTGTACAGCCGAGAAGGGACTACTGAGAAAGTATTAAAAGCGATCGCCGATGCTGCTAAAGAGGGAGTAGAGTTAATTGTTTTTCCTGAAACTTTTATCCCCTACTATCCTTATTTTTCTTTTATTCAACCACCAGTGTTAATGGGAAAAGAACACATGCGCTTGTATGAACAGGCGGTAGAAGTTCCTAGCCCTGTAACTGATGCCGTAGCTAAGGCAGCTAAAGACCATAACATCGTGATTGTGCTGGGAATAAATGAAAGAGATGGAGGTTCTCTATACAATACGCAGTTAATTTTTGATGCTGATGGCAGCTTACTTTTAAAGCGTCGCAAAATTACTCCTACCTATCACGAACGCATGGTCTGGGGACAGGGAGATGGTTCAGGGCTACAGGTATTGGATACCGCTGTTGGTAAGTTAGGGGCTTTAGCCTGTTGGGAACACTACAATCCCTTAGCTAGATACAGTTTGATGGCGCAACAAGAACAAATCCATTGCGCCCAGTTTCCTGGTTCGATGGTAGGACAAATCTTTACCGACCAAACCGAAGTAACTATTAGACATCATGCCTTAGAAGCTGGTTGCTTTGTAGTTAACTCTACTGGTTGGCTAACTGCCGAACAAATTGCTCAGATATGTCCCGATGAGAATCTTCAGCGAGTTTTAACAGGTGGTTGTTACACCACAATTGTGTCTCCTGAAGGGGTTCTTCTGGCTGAACCAATTACTGAGGGGGAAGGTATGGCGATCGCTAATTTGGATTTTTCTCTAATTACCAAACGCAAGCGCATGATGGACTCTATAGGACATTATTCTCGTCCCGACTTATTACAACTCCAGGTAAATCGAGATAGCCGTAATGTCTGGCAATCTACTCCTGTAATTAATTCAGTGATTTTAGAAGATTCTCATGCCAAAAATGGCAATTCAGTTATCTCTGAATCAAACTCAATAACTCAAGAAGACAAGTAGTTATGTTAAATTTTTCAGAAAAATACGAAAAAATATCTTAGTTAAAAGCTGACAGCTAATAGCTACGAAAAGTCTAGCTGACTACATCACACCAATCAATTAGCATCGACACCAATGACTAATGACGAAAAAAGAAAATTAATTACAGAATTACAATCGAGAGGTCTAAAACTAATTGATAGTGATCAAGGTGCATCAGGTAGAAAAGGTGGCGCAGGTCCTTCAGATCACAAGGCAGTTACTATAGACGGGACAACGGTAATGATTCCTGTTTATAACGATGTGGCAAACGAATCAGCCTATACCGTAGCCAGCACATCCCATTTAAATGACAAAACTACTCTACAGCAAAACGGACAAGAAATTGCCGCGATTGAATTTCCCCTCCAGCCCAAATTTTATCATCTGAAAACTGCCGAGGGGATTCCTTACAATCAGATTGCCTTACTACATAGTCATAATGTCCTAGCTACCACTGTTTTACAAACTTGCATTCGTTATAGTAACCGTAATACCGCCTGTCAATTCTGCGCGATTGAACAATCTTTAGCCGCAGGTAAAACTATTGCCCAGAAAACTCCCCAACAGCTAGCAGAAGTAGCTGCTGCCGCAGTCAGACTAGATGGAGTAGAACATTTGGTAATGACTACGGGAACCCCTAACACTACAGATAGAGGTGCAGCATATTTAAGCCAATGCGCTCAGGCGGTTAAAGCCAAGGTTAACATACCAATTCAAGCACAGTGCGAACCTCCTAATGACTTTGCTTGGTTTAGGACAATGAAAGCCGCAGGCATTGATAGTTTGGGCATGCATATAGAAGTAATAGAATCAGCAGTGCGTGATCGCATTATGCCAGGAAAAGCTAAAGTATCCTTAGATTATTATTTTCAAGCTTTCTTGGCAGCAGTGGAAGTATTTGGCTGGGGACAAGTTAGCACCTATATTCTAGCGGGTTTAGGAGATAGTTTGACAACGATTGTTAGTACTTGCGATCGCCTGATTGATTTAGGTGTTTATCCTTTTGTAGTTCCTTTTGTCCCCATTACAGGCACGCCTTTAGAGAATTGCCAGCCCCCCAGTAGCGATTTTATGTATGCAATCTACGAAGCAGTAGGTGCCAGGTTAAATAAGGTAGGAATGTCATCGCAAAACATTAAAGCAGGTTGCGCTAAATGTGGTGCTTGTTCGGCATTATCTACTTTTGAAAACTAAACATAAAGTAAATAATTTATTGCCAGCTACTAATAGAAAGGGATACATAACATTTTAAAAAAAATTACTAACTACTAACTACTAACTACTAACTACTAACTACTAACCAAAACGATTTCATTCACAGCAAATATTTAAGTTTTTTAGATAGATAATGACAAAATACCAGTTTAAACTAGCCTCATCTTCAGCAGAAATAGAGGCTTATTATCAATTAAGAAAAGACATATTTTGCCAAGAACAAGGTATCTTTAAAAATAGCGATCGCGATCAATATGATGCTATTGCCTATCCTATTATTGCCCTTAACGAGCAAAATAAAGTTGTCGGAGTTGTCAGAATCTACGAAACAGAATCAAAACTGTGGTATGGCGGCAGATTAGGCGTACACAAAGATTATCGTCGAGGTTGGAAAATCGGCAAAGGATTGATTTATCAAGCCGTAACAACAGCTAATACTTGGGGATGCGATCGCTTTTTAGCCACAGTTCAATTACCCAACGTGCGTTTTTTTCAACGATTACACTGGAATTCTTTAGAAGAAATAACTATTTGTAATCAACCTCATCATTTAATGGAAGCAGATTTAGCTTTTTATCCCCCGACAAATCAAAGTCGCCCCAGTTTACCGATGCAGTTACAGCAATTATCAGTTAGTTAACTACCAATGACTGACACTAAAACTTATTTGAGCTTTTGATACTTACAGATAACTTAATCTTCAATCATAAAATTATGTCTCGACATCAGGCAAACAATCAAAGTATTAATTTTCATATCCCTAAATTTTATTACGATCTTTCGTAATGCGACCAAACTGAAATTACCTTGATGATTTTATTCTCTTCTTCG
>JBCCDL010000400.1:0-5894 GCA_039030815.1 Cyanobacteria bacterium P01_A01_bin.83
ATCTTGATCAGAGCATTTTTCAAATGAATATTGAGGGGTAAAAGCCTGTTTTTCCCAGGTACCTCCCATATACAGCAGCGCATCTAGGTGAGAATTGGCAACTGCTCCTTGTATTCTTTTAATTCCGCTTTTAGTACTAACATCTGCCTGAATCCATTGTCCACAACTAGAAGACGTGCGAGATACCGTTAATAATTTCCTGGTACGTGGCTCAATATGTTGTGCCACCGCAGCTCCAATACCGCGACTGGCACCAACTACTATCGCTCTATAGTCTTGGCTCAAATTCCTATTTCACTCCCAATTCTGTCCCTAAAAATTTAGGATATATCTTCACCTTTAATTTTCTATATTCAAATGTAGAATATAAGAACCTAAGTGAACCTTTGCCGACCACATTTCATATTCTATGCGGACATCCCTCGGAAAAGGATCGCTAACAACTTTCAAGTAGCGTGTGAAATTACGAAATCTTATAGATTGGCTGGGTTGATCGGGAGCTGAATTGAGACAATATCTGCTGATGCCATAAACTCCTCTTTCCCAAAAATGACGATAGCTTAATTTGCCATTGCTTTGCATTGTCATCATCACTCGATAGGGAGAAATTTCCAACCAAAATAACCCTTGCTCAGATTTATCCCCAGAAGACATCGGCATAACCGAATGAGGCAAATTTTGCTGATTGAGCAGTAAATGAAATCGTTCTGGATCTTTTTGAGACAAAAATGCCTGAGCCTCAATCACATTCCAAATTGGCAAATCGGTAGAGATGAAAGAAAGATGAACAGTTTGATGTCGATTAACTAGCATGGGGAGAAAATACAGTAGCCAAAGCTAAATTTACTCCCAGCATATCCTCTTCATTGAGCAAATCGCTAAATTAAAAAATACTTTTGCTGAAATACTTGCCAAGTTCGGAGGCATTCGCTATTATAATAAGCGTGCCTAATCAGCAATCCTCAGTAGCTCAGTGGCAGAGCGGTCGACTGTTAATCGATTGGTCGTAGGTTCAAATCCTACCTGGGGAGTTCAAAATGAAATTTTTACTTTCACTGCACATTAATTAATTATTTGTCATCGGTAACAAATTAATATTGCTTTAACACAATCAATGACGTTTAACAAGTTATTTGTCTTTGATTTGTTGCCTACGATCAATCGATTCTTTCAATCTTTGGCGATTGAGTAACCTATAGTTTTTCCCTAGTAGCTGTTGTATGTTGCAAAAAGCGATCGCTTTATTAAACAAGGGGCAAGCTATAGTTCCGATTTGGTTGAAAAAAATTCATAGTCGTTTAAGGTAGCAATCGAAACTTTATTCTTTAAATTTATTGAGGAATATACCTGCGAGAAGTTAGCCAGAGAACTAACCAATGGCTAGTTAACCTTTTCTGTATCAGCCCTCATTTATAGGGGCAATTCAACCTATTTTCCAGTAAATCCCTTTTATCCCCAACCATTAATTAAAATCACTCTCAAAGCCGAGTATATATCCTTGATGATTGACTAATTTGTCAGTATGTCCCGCCTGATACTGAATATCTCCTATAACCCCAGTACCAGTTTCCATTGCCAGCCAGCTCACAGTTTCAGTTAGATGACCCGAAACTTAAAATACACAATAATTTCAATCGGATTTTAGCTCTTCTAAAATGGCATCCATAACATCGTGAAGAGCTGCAAGAAATACCTGTTGACCACTGTCTAAAGCCGAAAGGAGGTGCTGTTTACCTTGATTTGGTTCAGCTAAAGCTGGTTTGAGATCGTTTTGGCAACTGGCACTAATCATCATGCTCGTACTCTCCTCTTGTTCTATTTTTTAATCATCAACCCTAGAAGATATATTTCTACCAAAAAGTTTCAAAACTTCAGATTTGCTATGTACCTCTGCATCATTTGAAATTAATTTGTAACAAAATAAATAATATATTCAAATAAATTAAATTAATTTCTCTGTTTTTGAAACCTTCGGATTGATTAGCAGTTTGTAAAATTCTGTTGCTGGTAAAGGACGACTAAACAAAAACCCTTGTCCCATATCACATTGAGCATTTCTTAAAAAATTTAATTCAGCTTCTGTTTCTATTCCTTCTGCTACAACTTTTAAGCCTAATTGATGTGCCATCGCAATAATATTTTCGACAATGACCGCACTGATTTTATTGCTATCAATATCTCGGATAAAACAGGAATCAAGTTTCAAAATATCAAAGGGAAACTGCTGTAAATATCCTAAAGAAGCATAGCCAGTACCAAAATCATCTAAAGCTATTTGAATTCCCAATCTTTTAAGGGAGTTCAGTTTTTGCACATTTACTTTGACATTCTCTACCAAAGTGGTTTCGGTTACTTCTAAACCCAGATGTTGAGCTTCTAAAGAATTACGAAAGAGAATTTGAGTGATTTTATGAAATAAATCTGATTGTTTGAATTGAGAACCAGATAAATTAACACTAACTTTAAGATTGTCTAAGCCTGAATGATGCCATAATTGCATCTGTTTACAAGCACTTGACAAAATCCACTCTCCAATTGTTCTGATTAGCCCGCTTTCCTCTGCTATATGAATAAATTTATCTGCCGTAATTCTTCCCAATCGAGGATGATTCCAGCGCAATAATGCTTCTGCACCAATAATTGAATTATTAAGCAGCTCTACTTTCGATTGATAATATAACTCTAATTCACCACGTTTTAGAGCATGATGTAGTTCTGCCTCTAATCTCAATTCATCAGAGGCTCTATTGCGCCTAACATTAAAGGCAAAAGTAAATGATTGACAACGGTTGCCACCTTGAGTTTTGGCATATTCAGCTGCCTTCTCACTCTGCTGTAGCAGCTCTTCAACATCGGTACTATCATAGGGACAAAAAGCCATCCCAATACTAGGAGATAGATAAATTTCTTGGTCTTCAATCACTAAACTTGCAGTCAAGCTATCTAGGATCTTTTGCCCACATTTATTTGCCATTAAGCGGTCTTCAAGAGCCAATAATATTACATAATTATTTGGACTAAAGTAAATTGCAGAGCCATTCCCATCGAAACTATTTGCACAATTTGTCAGTCTTTGGGCAACTTCTTTCACTACGAGACCTTGCTGTTCTTTGGTTAAGAAATTGGTAATTTTATCAAATCGATTTAAAACAATATTATAAAGAACTATCAACTCTAATTTTGGCTGTTCTAAACCATTTTGATTAATTTTGTAGACAGTACTATATTCACTATCTTCAGATAATGCGACAGAGGACAAATATTCAAACAAGTCTCTTAAAAAGAATTGAGTTGGTAAATTTGTCAGATTATCTTTATAGATATCATCGTATTCCGTAGAATATTGATGTATTGTTGACTGCAAAGCATGTCTAATTGCTGATTGTTCCTGGTGTTTTCGCAACACTATTTTAACCGTAGCCTGTAATTCTAAATCTCGAAATGGCTTGATTAAATATCCATAACATCCTGTTTCTGCGGCTCTTTCTAAAATTTCATCGTTAGCATAAGCCGTTATAAAAATGATTGGAATATCAAACTGAGCCTTAATTTCTCCAGCGACTTCAATTCCATCAATTGCACCTTCTAGTGCAATATCCATTAAGATCAAGTCTGGTTGCTCTTGTTTGATAAATGCGATCGCTGCTTGACCTGTAGCAACAACTTTACATACCTTATATCCTAATTTTTTTAGCTTGTTAGCTATATTTTGAGCAATTAACAGTTCGTCTTCAACTATCAGGATGTTTGCTTGGTCAATTATCATCAGTTAATTAGGTTTTACCTACAGTATGTAAATTTAATGAATATCTTTAATCTTCAAAGTATTTAATAATAAATAAACCTTTAATCAAAAAATATACCTAGTAGATAAAAGGTAACAACAAATAAATAAATTGTAAATCAATAATTTTCCAGACGTATAATTACTGAACAGCCAAGATATTTTACTGGTTTTATAATTTTTCTCCGTTTAAAACCAGAGAAAGTGTATTTTAGATTACGCTAGATTTGTAAATTCACACTATATGTGTTGTAGATTACGGTAAAAATACACAATAATTATCAATGGCGAGTTTGTTTAACAAAATATAAACTTAATTTGCTGTCTGTAGAGCTAGTCAATCAATTAAATCTTGTTATTTTATCTTTTTTTCTGTCACTAAGGTACAGCTAACCCAATTGCCTTTTTCGTTATAGCTACGTATAATCCTTTGCCTAATGTTTGATTGTAGTAACCAGCCCATCTCTAAGACAAAATTGTGACCTGATTTAACTTGTAGCGGACAGTTACAAGATGCACCGTCAGGCAACATCAGAACTTGAGTAGGCAAAGCACTTTCTTCAAACAGTAATCTTGAGCCATCTATCCTAGCAGTTGAGGTAATATTCTGATTTCCAAAAGATAGGCTTTGTTGAATATAATTTTCTGACTGCTGTTTAATTTGTAAATAGCTAGAAAACTTGCTGGGAGTTCTGAGATCTGCAAACAGGGTTATGGCTTCTCCTTGCCACTCTCCTAATAAGCTTTTCCACGTCAGGGTCGGTCTTGGGGTCATATTGCTGTGAGCCAGATATTCTCTGATCAATACGACTCTTTCTAGCTGAGAACTATTGTTGTATAGCTCTACCATCCTCAGTCTTCGGGTGCCATCGCCAAATTCGTTGTCAATCAAACCAAACTCACCGCCGAAAGTAGAGTAAGGACCCCCCCACTGCATACTTCCCTGGGAAAAAGCCCCATTTTCAAAGAATAAAATACTACGGTTCAGTGAATCGTAGTCTACTACTACATCGCGGGATGGTTCATCAGGAGGAAGATAACGCACTACCTGATGAACATGCTGATTGTTGTTTTGTCCTTCAAGAGTTACTACCGTGGGAGTATCCGTAGTTTCTTCTCCTTGAGGAGAGAAGCGAGTGAAAGAACCGTGCCATTCCCCTAAATTCTTTAAAAAACAATCCCATTGTGTCAGCATGTCTTTATCGGTAGCTAAATTATCCAATATTAGTAATATTACTTTATATATCAGCGACTATGATGTGCTTTATGCCCTCAAAATTTAGTTTTATATCTATTATGTACGCTTGATGTGAATTGGCTCCGTTAAAAAGTTAATAGTTCGTAGCTGTTAGCCGTTAGCTTTTAAGAAAACTTAGAAATTTAAGTTGTTCAGCTAGATAGGGAAAAAAATCTCATCTTTAAAGGACGTATTTAAAGGGTTTTGAAATTTTTTAATTCACATTGGACGTATTATCAATTGAAAAAATTCGATTACGCGACTTGTACCAGCAAAGCCGATCGCATTTAGTAAAGATGGCATCAATATTATTATTAATAGGCAGAGGTCTTAAATCGAACAGCATCTGTAATATTGCTGCTATTTTATCAAATACGCTTTAATTAAAAAATTGATGGATTTACGTTTGGTCAAAGTTTTTCTGACTCTCTCTCAAGAGCAAAATATCCGAAAACTACTATCTGACTATTCTTGCTTAGACGCATCATTCTCTAAATCCGAGCAACAGCTTTTAGTTAATATCCTGCTGGAAGAAGAACAAGTTAAAACACTGGTAGACAGTTTAAAACAAAAAATGACCCACCTTGAGGATTGGCAATTGTTGATCTTGCCAGTTGAAATTGAATCAGTAACCGCCGATTCAACCTCTCCTAAATCCTGGTCAACAAATAAAGACAGTCACCTTCCCCAACAAGAAATTTACCAGCAAATATCTGATAGTATTCGCTTAGATACCACGGAAGTTTCATTGGTTATACTGTCAACTGCGATCGCAGCTATCGGTTTAGTACAAAACAGTGAAGTAGTAATTATTGGTGCTATGGTAATCGCCCCCTTGCTTAAGCCCAACATGGCATTAGGAATAGCTACTAC
>JBCCDL010000401.1:0-5893 GCA_039030815.1 Cyanobacteria bacterium P01_A01_bin.83
AGTGTACTAGGAAAGAAACTGAAAACCTCTTTCGCGTATTCTCTAATCTATGAGACGTCAGATAGACCCCGCGCACGCACAATGCGATGTTCGCATCTTGAGCGCGAGGCTAACGCCTCTGACCGTGCGAAGCACGGCACTTGAACGCGAAAGCGTTCGCGGCTCTCTCTGCCCTTTGCAGTCTTGCCTTGCAAGACGATGGGGCGTGGGTTTCCCGCAAACGACGGGGTTGACATCACGACTTCGTGAATGTTAAATCATGCCATAGCTTTAGGCAGATCTCCCTTAACCTAATAGGCTATTTAACAGACTTCCCCCCTTGCTCTCAAATGGTCATCAAAATAACAGTTATTCTCTATCCTCAGGGATTTGTGGGTTGCCTACAGTAGGAGATATTCCATACTGCACTCATTAACTGCATCTCCCACAACGACTGGTTTCTATTTGATTTAGCTTTACAGACGATAGGGCGTAAACCCCACAAGACTCTGTGCTATGCCAGCCTAAGCATCTTACTTCCTAAATTGTATTATGGGGCTTGATGTTATAACCATTTGAGGATGTTGTTTTAACTAATGAGATAATTCTCGTCAACCAGTACAGCAGTACAGCAAAGTGAGAGATGAACGAAAGAAATCAAAAGAATGCTGAATTTGAAACCAGATCTACGTCACGGATTTAAAACTTTACGCTGTAAAAGTTGGCAAATTCTTCAAGATATAAGTGGTGAACAGTCAGCAAAAATGCTTAAAAAACCTTAATATGTAATATTTAAACGTTAGATTTCTTGACGTACCTGAAAATTACTAATTTAACTAATTTATTATTTATATTGCGTAATTTTCTGCTGTTAGCAACGTTGAAAACAAATGATTAAGTATTTCTCAATCAGAAAATTGCTTGATTTTAGTACAGGCTTGTTGAAAATTAGCCGTCAGAATTTTTGAGGAAAATTAATGCCAAAACAAATTATCATTGCAGAACAACATCACATAGCTGCTGTCTTTTGGTCAGAACAGATACAAGAATTGATTGTAGCCACTGGTCATCAACAGGTTAGCGACATTTATCTTGGTACAGTAGAAAACGTTATTCCAGGTATTGATGCCGCCTTTGTCAACATTGGCAATAGTGAGCGCAATGGATTTATTCACGTTACAGACTTAGGTCCTTTGCGATTAAAAAGAAGTGCGGCGGCGATTACGGAATTATTATTGCCCCAGCAAAAGGCTTTAGTTCAAGTAATGAAAGAGCCTACAGGCAATAAAGGGCCTAGGCTGACAGGCAATATAACTCTTCCTGGACGCTACTTAGTCTTGATGCCTTATGGAAAAGGCGTAAAATTGTCTCGTCGTATTTCTAATGAAAATGAGCGAAGTCGTCTTCGTGCCTTAGCAATTTTAATTAAACCACCTGGCATGGGTTTGTTAATTAGAACTGAAGCTGATGGCAAAGCCGAAGAAGCCATCATGGAAGACCTAGAATTCTTGCAAAAGCAGTGGGAAACAATTCAGTATCAAGCAAACCATGCCAGACCACCTGTTTTACTAAATCGCGACGACGATTTTATTCAGCGGGTGCTAAGAGATACATATTCAGCGGAAGTTAATACTATCGTGGTAGATTCCTCCTCAGGGGTAAAACGGATTAAACAACAGTTGGCTAACTGGAGCAGTGGACGTTCTCCCCAAGGAGTATTTATTGACTACCACAAAGAACCACAGCCCATCTTGGATTACTATCGGGTTAATGCAGCTATTCGCGAAGCATTAAAGCCCAGAGTAGAATTGCCTTCTGGTGGATATATCATTATTGAACCAACCGAAGCTCTGACAGTGATTGATGTCAACTCAGGCTCTTTTACCCGCTCAGCTACTGCACGAGAAACAGTTCTTTGGACAAATACAGAAGCCGCAACCGAAATTGCTCGCCAACTTCGCCTGAGAAATATTGGTGGTGTGATTGTGGTTGACTTTATCGATATGGATTCTCATCGGGACAAAATCAAGTTACTCGAACACTTTAACAATAGTCTTAAAGGAGACAAAGCCCGCCCACAGATAGCTCAACTTTCGGAGTTAGGTTTAGTTGAACTTACTCGTAAACGTCAAGGAAAAAATATCTATGAGCTATTTGGTCAAACTTGTCATACTTGCGGTGGTTTAGGTCAAATAGCACTTCTTCCAGGAAAACCTGAAGCAGAGTCTTTAGAAACATCGCCCATCATCACTCCTGTTGCAAGTCGAGAACCCGTAAATAGCATTCGTCCTATAATTCCCTCTCCGATAGAAAAGCAGGAAAAAAATGAAATATCTTCTAAGCCTACTCTTAATGTAGGATATGACGATAGTAATCCATCACCTGATTTACTAAATCATCCTAACTATCAAGAACAAGGTTCAGCTCATAATAGTCGTCGCCGTCGTCGTAGCCGCCGCAATGATCTATTAATCAAAGATGAACTTATTGAACAGGAAGAAAATTCTAATGGAGAAGACCTCGATCAAGATCTAGATAATAATGGAGAAGAACGCAAATCTCGTTCTCATTCGCGACTGCCTCGCCGAGACGAAGCTAATTTAGAAAAAGTTACCGTTGAGATGGATGAATTAGAGCAGGAGATCTATGCTTTAATGGGCGTTTCTCCTTTGGTATATGCAGATCGCGAATCTGTTGATCCCAAATCGGTTTTAGTATATGTCAAAAAGCCAGGAGAAGAATTGCCAGATTTATCCTCTGAAATCTCTGTAACAGATGCGAATCAAGAGCAGTCTAAAACTGACAGAAAACCCAAAACTAAAGTAAAAATAACCAACGAAGATCAATCAGGCTTAGAAGAAGTTCAGTCGTCAAGCGAAGTTACAGCATCCCCCGAAACTGATGCCGAAACCGAGCCTAAGAATGGTCGCCGTCGCCGTCGCCGTCGTTCATCTGCTGCGAAGGAAACTGCGGTATAAGTCTAAGATCAGCAATTCATTTAACTTTAACTATTTAAAAAGTATTGATTTTGGAAATCATTGCTGTAGCTAACGAGAAAAGAAAAGCAACATATTTAATAGCATTTGGTTTCCCCTATCTTTACTTTCAACGGGGTATTGATGAAGCAAGACCTATTTGATAACTCTTTGCTCCAGGAATTTACTGCTGAAAACACTTTAATTGCTGGAGTAGATGAGGTTGGAAGGGGGTCACTGTTTGGCGCGGTAGTTGCCGCAACAGTGGTCTTACCTCTTTGGGCTGTTCCCTGCTTGATTGAATTGGGGGTTAAGGACAGTAAAAAGCTATCTCCCCGTAAACGCCAGGAACTATTCAATCCGATTAAAGAAATAGCTGTTGATTGGACGATAAGTTATGCCAGTGCTACTGAAATAGATCAGCTGAATATTTTTCAAGCTTCACTTGTGGCTATGCAACGGAGCCTTACAGAGCTGAAAGTTACTCCTGATATTTGTTTGGTGGATGGCAAGTTCACTATCCCCAGCTTTAATATTCCCCAGAAAGCTGTGGTCCAAGGAGATTTGCGATCGCCGATTATTGCAGCAGCCAGTATCTTGGCAAAAGTGTGGCGAGATGAATTAATTGTCAATTTAGCTCAAAAGTATCCTGAATATAATTTGGCAAGGAACAAAGGATATCCAACTGCCCAGCATTTGGCTGCCATTAAGCAATATGGAATCACCCCCCAACATCGCCGCTCTTTTAAATCTTGCCAATAACTGATGCCAAACTTCTGCTGTTATCTCTGAAATTGATCTCGGGATTATTAATAAGTAGATGATCGTAACTCTGGCTGATTTGATATTTATCATAAAGCTAAGAGCTAAAAGCGCAGGGCTTACGCCCCAATCCGCCTCGATGCGAGGCTGCGACGCGTAGCGTCGTGCAGCTACGAACTAATAACTTTTAAGCAAAGCGTCTTGGTGAGCATTCCCTTGCGCCTGACGGCGGCGCGGGGTCTCACCGCTAATTTACATCAAGCGTATCATATAATAATTGGTCTTCAATGGCTAACAGCTTCCTATACTACTATCTGGCAACTGATTCTCTCCATCAGCAATTAATTTTGTATTTGTTTTCTGAACACCCCAACTATAATAGTCTTCAATCAATTGAGTTGTTAATTTGTGCTTGATTCTAACCAGGACACTTTTTAGTAATTTGTTGCCTGCTTTTTCCAAAAATATTTTGGGAGTAAACATCAAGGCTGTAGGTAACTCTACCCCCACTTCCAAATCTGATTGACCTTCAAGGTAAGTTTGCCCAGCAACTTCCCTGGGAGACAAAATTCCCTTAAGCTTGAGTGCAAAACGTTGGTTAATATAGTCAATCCCCTCAATTTGACAATCTTCAGATTTCAAATACACACTTCCGTTAGAGCCACTCCACACTTTAAGTAATACAATTGGCTGGAAATGGTACACTTCCATAAAGTTGATTGGTCGCATTTTCAACTCATACAGATCATCCCCTACCTGTTTTACTAGTTTAGGATCGGCGATCGTCTTAACCAATCTTTTTGGTTGTCGTAAATAATGTTGTATTGGCACTGCCTGGTTGTTAATCAGGATTTGAACTGATTCTGATGCGCTGAAACTAACGTACATAAGTGAAACTACTGAAGTCTTGGTTATTTGTTAATTTTAAGTTAGATTTAATGATTAAATTGTTTTTATGTAAATAAATGATACTTTCTTTGTACTTTTATCTGATAAATTGTAAATTGTCGTTTTTATGAAGCTTACTCTAGCCTACCTAGGTCCGACTGGGACTAATTCGGAAACTGCTGCTTTAACATATTCGAAATGGCTCAACGAAAATCACAATTCAACAGCCACCTTGTGTCCTTTACCTAGCATTGCCATGGCAATACAGTCCGTGGCTGTCGGCAAAATTGACCAGGCAATAGTACCGATTGAAAACTCAATAGAAGGAAGTGTTACAGTTGTTCTCGATGCTCTGTGGCGATCTACAAACTTGCATGTTCATCAAGAATTAACAATTCCTATTGCTCATGGATTATTGTCCTATGCTCAATCTTTGTCAGAAATTACAACAGTATATTCTCATCCTCAAGGATTAGCTCAATGCCAACAATGGCTAGAAAAGTGTCTGCCTCAAGCACAACTAATTCCTACCAAATCAACTACCGAAGGCATAAAATATCTCCAGGATGACTTGACGGCAGCTACTATATCTGCACCTAGAGCTGCTCAACTATATCAAGTACCCTTACTACAATCTGATATTAAAGATCAACCTGATAACTGTACTCGATTTTGGATTGTCACTTCCGATATAAGCGATCAAGGTAGTCATCTTTCTTTAGCTTTCAGCTTGCCCGAGAATGCCCCTGGAGCATTAGTCAAAGCCTTAGAAATTTTCGCTAAAAAAAATATCAATCTTAGTAAAATTGAGTCTCGTCCGACAAAGCGCTCTTTAGGAGAATATATATTTTTCATTGATCTCGAAGGAAATTCCCATGAGCCAGATATTAGGAACGCTTTATCTGAACTATCTAACTGTACGGAAGTTTTAAGAGTTTTCGGTAATTATAATCTTCTGCCAATATCAATTTGATGTGCAATATTCTTGATTAGATCCATAGCTTCCCTGCGTTTTCTCGTACAGCATGAGGTGTAGATCAATAAACCTAGCCAATAAATAATAGGGATTAGTTTATTTTAAAATAAGCTAAAACTTGAACTCTACAAATTTAAGAACTGCTATATCGGGCAGAAAAAATTTTAAATTTAACTAATTTGATAATTATTTATTCGACTAATTGTGATGCTGTTAATTGAGGATAGTTTTGAACGCAGGATGCATATTAATAAAGCATTCGCTTTTTTATTGAAGTTGACTCGCAAAAGACTAACATACACGCAAACCGCTC
>JBCCDL010000402.1:0-5862 GCA_039030815.1 Cyanobacteria bacterium P01_A01_bin.83
ACGATCTTAATCAAACTTAACAATAAATATAATTCTCCAGCAAGGAGACGATATCTAGAAACATTTATATGTAGTAATTTTTGCATAAACTCTTTCCCAGAATTTACTGATATATTTAAAAAGCGTTCCAACTTGAAACCAACCGATAAATCTATCTGTGTTTATCCGCGTTCATCTGTGGACATTTTTTTCTGTTCAAAGATGTTCGTTCAGATTGATTTCAGCCAAAAACGTGAATCAAGTTAGAAAACCCATATTTTAAATTCTTTAATTCTAATTTAATTCTAAAATATATTCCTAGATTTGCATTGGCGTTACTCAATGATGAATTTTTGGGAAATATAAATAAAGAACATTACAAAATTTCTGATAAATATATTATGGGTTTATTCGATAACTTTTCTAATGTTAAAACAGCTAAAACTACCGACCTAAGCCCTGCTGAATCTTTTGCAGGAATTATGCTGGCTACAATCGCAGCAGATGGCTATCTTGCTAATGAGGAAACACAAAACTTGATCGCAACTTTGTATAGAATGAAATTATTTCAAAGTTATCCCAGCGATCACGTTTCTAGAATGCTTGGAAAATTAATGAGAATAATGCAAACTAATAATGTAGATACCTTGCTCAATGTTTCTGTTCAATGTCTGCCCGAATATTTACATGAAACAGTTTTTGCTGTAGCAACTGATTTAATATTATCAGATGGAGAAGTTTCGGAAGAAGAAGAATATATTTTATCTAAATTATGTAATTGTCTATCAATTGACCAAGACAAAGTAAATAAAATTATTGAGGTAATGATTATCAAAAATAAAGGATAGTTGACAATAATTCAAATAATCGAATTAGTTTTGATGGGTTAGGGCAGATCTGGAATGAAATTATATTTAAACGCCATCTAACCTATCTTAGGTCAAAGATCTTGAATCAACGCGATCCCTTCGGGGTACGCGGAGCGTAATCGCCCCTTAAGCTGGGACTACATCTACATATAACTAATAAGTAAAAAAATACACATCGGATAATTACCTGGATTACAAATCAAAAGAATCCTTCCTAAGTAAGATTCAATTACTCATTTATTATTTTGTATCATATAAAAGTGATAACAATACTGGAGTCTTCAATATGGAAGGTAAGTTGAAGCACCTAGATTTGATTCAAGGAGTTATTAATCGTATGGCAAGTAACTCCTTCTCTTTAACAAACTGGACTGTAGTGTTAGTATCGGCTTTATTTGCTTTAAGCGCGAAGTATTCTGATACTAGTTTTATCCCAATTGCTTTTTTGCCTGTTTCTGCTTTCTGGCTACTTGATGGCTATTATCTCAGACAAGAAAGATTGTATCGCAAATTATATGATCGCGTCAGAAAACAACAGGAACCAGAAATTGACTTTTCTATGAACACTTCTGAGTTTTTTGAAGATGTCGATCCGTGGATATATGTTTGTTTTTCTAAAACGCTTTTAGTTTTTCATGGCTTCATCGCTTTAACAATAACGGTCGGAATATTTTTAATCTGAACTTATTTGAATTTAGTTATTAGTTAGATTATTAATTAAAGGAGCAAGCAAGCGCTCGCCTTCGGGAATAAATTGTTGATATTTGCCTATGTTTAATTGGGTTTGATTGAGAATTTTACGCAAGTAAATCTGTTGCTGTTGGCTGATACTTTGATTAATAATATCTGAGGATTGTGTTCTAAAAGTAACTGCAAACATTCTGCTTTAACTGTGATATAGTAACAGCATTTTGGGCGATCGCCCAGTTTTTCTGGAGGTAGGATGAACCAGCTTTTCTCAAATATTAAAAATATTAGCAGTTCACTTGCTTGACGAAGTGAACGCAGGTTCCCTGTCGTTGTAAGGCAGGGTACTGTACTGTTCACTCACCAGAGAAGCTTTAGGATCTACCCCCCCCCTGGCAACAACTTTTTGACAGTAACTAAATCGTTATTAGCAATCGCTTCGGCTAGTCTTAACTGTTGTTTTTGATTGGTAGTTGTTAACTCATCTATTCAATATCCACTGGAGTACGACCATAAAGATAGGTGAGATATTTGAGCCGCCCACTTAATTCATCATTAAAAGCTTCTTTGCGACAACGCCAAGTCCAATTACCTGTAGCTTGGGAAGGCGTATTCATTTTCGCATCTGTACCCAAACCTAAAATGTCTTGAAACGGTAAAACTACGGTGTTTCCTACCGAGCTTAGCGCCAGTCGAATTAATGCCCAGTGAATACCATCCTCGCAAATACAGCCCAGGTAATCAACTACCTGAGATTGTGCTTCAGGCGATCGCTCGTTAAACCAGCCTACAGTAGTATTGTTGTCGTGAGTGCCAGTGTAAACTATGCAGTTGTGATTAGCGTAGTTAAACGGCAAGAAACCATTAGCGCGATCGGAATCAAAGGCGAACTGGAGTATTTTCATCCCAGGAAACTCAAATTTATCTCTTAAGGCTTCAACTTCTGGGGTAATGACTCCCAGATCTTCGGCAACAATAGGTAGTTTACCCAACTGCTGCTCTAACAGTTGAAAAAACTCATCCCCTGGTGCTTCTAACCAGGTGCCGTTCATAGCGGTAGTTTCTCCTTGAGGTACTGCCCAGTAAGCTTGAAAACCTCTAAAGTGATCGATGCGAATAATATCAACATATTCGAGAATTGCCTCTACTCGTCTAATCCACCATTTAAACTCAGTTTTCTCCAGTTCCTCCCAGTTATAAACAGGATTGCCCCAAAGCTGACCCGTTTCACTAAAGTAATCTGGGGGAACACCTGCCATCAAGGCTGGTTCTCCTGTCTTGGGGTCTAAACGAAAAATATCGCTGTGAGCCCAAACATCGACACTATCGTGAGCCACATAGATGGGAATATCACCAAACAGCTTGATCCCTTTTTGATTGGCATACTGCTTCAAATTTGTCCATTGACAGAAAAACTGGTATTGAACAAACTTATGAAACCAAATCTCATCTGTCAATTTAGTAGCCCATTCTGCCATTGCCTCTGGTTGACGTCCCATAATATCAGCTGACCACTGATGCCAGCTACTACCATCATGAGCCTGCTTGAGAGACATAAATAGAGCATAATCACTAAGCCAGTCATTATGGCGATTGCAATATCGTCTAAATTCCTCTTGTTCGGTGTCTGAAGCTTGCTCCTTAAAGCGATCGCTAGCGCGCCGCAACAAAGGCATTTTGGTGGCAATCACGCGGTCGAAATCTACGTAATCCAAGTCAAAATTAGGTAGATCGTAGATATCTGCGTCGGTTAATAATCCTTGCTGATGCAGAATATCGGGACTAATTAATAGCGGATTTCCTGCCAAAGCAGAATAAGATAGATAAGGAGAGTTGCCATAACCAGTTGGTCCAATTGGTAATATTTGCCAAATCTGCTGGTCACTGTTGGTCAAAAAATCGATAAATCGATATGCGTTCTCACCCAAATCACCAATACCAAAACGGCTAGGCAAAGAGGTGGGATGGAGCAATACACCGCTAGCTCTGAAATCTAACATCAAATGAATTATTAGTAAATTTTAGCAATTTTGATCTTAATGCCTCAGTCACAGACTATCTCGATCCTGTTTGATGGCTTGCCCCGTTTACACCATTCAGTTTGGTGCTTAGTTTGGGGGACTTTGCCCTTTGTCATTCCGTTTGATATTATCCCACTTAACGGGACTCAACAAGACGGAGCACAGTAATTTGGCGCGGCTATAACCACTGGGGAAACCATAGCTTTTTCCAGGCTTTGGTTTCTGTCTAATTTACATCAGTTTGGATAACCTCATCTAGCATTGTGTAATAAATCTCTTCTCAGATGTAGTCAATTTTTGGTAGCGTAATATATTAGGAAAAAAAACTCAATTAAAACTTTATTTAAAGATTTGCCTTGGGGCGATCTTGTATTTAGGAGAATCAAACAATGACTATTTTATTTCAGTTGGCACTAGTTGCTTTAGTTCTATTTTCTTTTGTGATGGTTATCGGGGTACCCGTAGCATACGCTTCTCCCCAAAACTGGGAACAATCCAAATCTTTAATCTACGTTGGTTCAGGAATTTGGACTGTTTTGGTAGTGGTAGTAGCAGTGCTAAATTTCTTTGTTATTTAAACAGAATAATATTGATCAGGCATAGCGATCGCGTAGCGTAGCCTTCGGTTAATCGCCATTTTTCTAGCGATCGCTATTTACATTAAATTCATAAAATAATTTACCGACTTACTCAATCTTTAATTATGGCTGTTTTTGAGGGAACTTTTGCAGGAGATTTATCAAATTTACGGATAGCGCTAGTTATTGGTCGCTTTAATGATTTGGTAACGGACAAGTTAATTTCTGGCTGTCAAGACTGTCTAAAACGCCATGGCATTAATGTTGAGCCAAATAATGGTCAGGTTGATTATGTCTGGGTTCCAGGCAGCTATGAGATCGCCATGGTGGCAAGGCAACTTGCTTTCTCTGGGGGCTATAATGCCGTAATCTGCCTAGGGGCAGTAATTCGCGGACAAACTCCTCACTTTGATTTTGTCGCAGGAGAAGCAGCAAAGGGCATAGCTGCGGCTAGTTTTCAATCGGGGGTACCAGTTATTTTTGGAGTCTTGACTGTCGATACCATGCAGCAAGCACTAGAAAGAGCAGGTATTAAAAGTAATTTGGGCTGGAATTATGCCTTAAATGCCTTGGAAATGGCAACATTGATGCAGCAATTGCACAATCTTCCCTCCCTCAATTCTCGTTCTGATTTACCTCCAGGAAATGAGACTATTGCTTTACCAACAGTTGCAGAGCAAAAGAATATATCTTAAGAGCGAATATTAAGCGCGCGATATAAATTAGTCAATTTCAGGTTCAATCGGACTAAACAAACTGCAATCTTTACGGGAAAAGTTACAGAATGTCAGTGGATTCATCATCACGCTTATCTAGTGACCGTGGTGATTTTTGAGCATGATGGTAATCTTACAGCTAATTCTGAGTACACCTGTGATGTGTTTGATAACCATAAATCATGAAAAAGAAATTTGAATTTGAATTTGAAGATCAATCATCCGATAACAGAATTTTGTTTGAATATGATGATGATGTGGATGAAGAAATGGAAATTATATTAGAAGATAGTAGTCCAATTTTATATGCTAACAGCCAAGCTTTTTTAGCTTTAGCTAAAACTTTTATCAAAATAGCAATGTGTGACTATAAAAATGGTTTTCATATCAATATTAGAAAAGATTTTGATGCTGACCAGCCTGATGCAATACGCTGCATTTTGAAGAAATAGTTCAATTATCTGCGCTCAAGGCGATCGCATTTTACCTTTACGACGATGCTGACTATGCACTATACAGGAAGAAAGGGAAACAAACCTAAAAAGTTCTGATCGCCTGGCAATAATGTTCAATAGTTAGAGGGATAATATTAAATGTTGTTTTAGTGTGATTTAACGGACGATCGCATGAATATGATCTGTGGCTTTTTAGGTGGAACAATTGTGTCAGTTGAAGGTGGATACAAAGTTTTTCCCCATCCTAAGCCAGACAAAATTTATAACAGATTAAGTGATGCTAAATGGTTTTTAGCATTAAGATGGTGCGATCATCTTGATACTCCCGCTGGCATTATTAACAATGTGGGAGAACTAGCTTTTTTTAATCAGCATGTATTGAAAATAGGTGAAACCAACTTTATTCCTCAAAAATATAGAGCAGAAATTTTTGCTCTATGTTTGCCTCTACGACCAAACGAAAAGATTAATTATCAACTTCCCTTAGAGAATGAGCTGAATCTAGAAATACAGGCTTTAGAAATAGATGCTCGCTACGGCAAGGTTGCTTTAGTTAG
>JBCCDL010000403.1:0-5860 GCA_039030815.1 Cyanobacteria bacterium P01_A01_bin.83
GCAAACATAACCCCGATATTGGATAGTTTTGTACTGTTTGGGGGATGATAATTTTCTGCCCTAACCACTGAATTTGTTTACCCTTGGCAAAGACAATATAATTTTTCTCGTTTACTACCGCCAGTTGCTCAGTTTTGAGATCATGCCAGGTATGTTGAACCTCTACTCTAACCAACTGACGTAAATTGGCGATCGCGATACAAATATTGTTAACCAGTTTTGGATACACTGCAATGATGAAATAAGTACCACCGCATTATATAGTCGTTCTAAAACTATTCATGATTAATTCTGGAATGATTGAAGCGACTAATTAATTTTTTGTTCACTGATGATGGTTGCTGCTCGGAATTTTGTTAATACTTTTAATTACTTTGTCAAAACAGTACTTATAGTTACTAAAAATATAGTCAAATATGACATTAACTAGTTTTTTAGTTTTGATTGGGCGTTACCCTAATTGGACGTACTACAACATCCTCTATCCCTCGTCCGAAGATTTCTGGGATTGCTTTTCTCAAAATGTTATAACTTGCTTGAACGTCAGCATTAATCCGAGTCCTAGAGCCTTTGAGCTTATACATTCCTCGCGACTCTCTATAGCCACTAAACTTAATATCCCTAACATCATCGCCATAAGCAGGAATTGGATCTAAATTTAAGAATGATGCTCTGCTGGTATAGCTTTCTTCTCTTACTTCTACTTCTATTCCTAATAATCTAGCTTTATAAACTAACATAGAGATTAAACGAGAATGGGGAATTGATGTAAAAGATTGATTGGTTTTGTGACCAAGGTTAACTGAGTGTTTCCACCCCAGATTATGACCAATAATTAATTTACCAATTCCGTGTCGATCTAAATGGTTTACTATCCATCTAGAACAGGAGTGTAGATAGTTCTCTACTCGATTGTTTCTTTTTCTGGTTAATTGTTGAATCTTGTTAGATGAGTATCGACCCTGAGATAACTGTGATTGAAGTACGGCTTTGGCTTTATTGTAGTATTGGTTTAAACTCTTTAATGGTCGTCCGTTAATAAGAACTGGTACAAACCCAGGCTTATTTGATGTTAACGCGCACAAATTATTGATTCCAATATCTATTGCTGCAACCCTCGATTTATTGGTTACGGTCTGATAAACCTCCCGATTATAAACAATCTCGATGATATATTCTCCCAAATTCGGGATGATTCTTACCTGACAAATATTATTTACCTTAGTTGGCAAACAGATACTTGTACCAGATAGTTTAACTATTCCGAGTCTTAGTCGAAGAGAGCTGATAGCTTGAATTGTAAAGAGAAGAATATTTCTCCCTTTTACTTTATCTTTGTACCTAGGCAGTTTGGGACGAGCCTTGAACTTTTCTGGCGTTCGTTTGTACGCTTTATTTGCAGCAAAAAATGATTTCCAGTTTCGATCTAATAATCTTAAGATCTGTTGACTAACTTTGGCTGGTAATGCTTTGTAATCAGCCGAAGTCTTGACTAGGTGATAAAGCTTCGGGTAACCCAGATAAATCGAATCGAATATAAAGCTCTGTCTAATTTGATAATTTGCATAATTGTAGAGATTTTTCGACAAAAAACATAAGCTATCTATCTGTTGCCAGAATTGATGATTTCGCTTGATTTTGTGACGCTCTACTAATTGCATTTTATCTTTTAATTACTAATATTATTATCCCATAAAACTGCTGATATGTTTGTGTATAAATGATGCTATTTGTCTATATTAATGGCGAAGTTAAATAATACTCAGTCAATAAGAATTTGTGAAGTTAGATTAAGCGATCGCTTTTATAATCTGAATAAGATTGCATCAAAGTCTTATTATTACTGACATAGAGAAAATACAATCCAAGAGGAATTTTAAAAATAGATAAGACTCCCCCACAATACTCAACATTAATGATACAGTATTTTCAATAAAAAATGGCTGAGCTTAGACAAACGTAAAAGCGTTACCCATTCTCAATAACGACTTCATGTTTCTTCATACTTAAAATAAATTAAAAATTCACCCTTGTCTGATGACAAACGGGAAGTTAGTAGCAACTGTGCAAAGTTTATTGCCTCTATAGTTCGTCCGCTACTCAATAAGCCACAAAATAATTATTAAAAATTGTTTAGACAACAAACTTTGTGCAGTATGGAAAACTGGTGTACATAAAAGGTATTAATACAGAAAAAATTTAGTGAATTATTGATTAAGCACCGATTCATTGATCAAATATGTTAACTGTGATTATCTTCATCCTCAATCATTGCAGGATCTATGAGGGTAATGTCGTAAGGATCATCGGGAGGAATAGTAGGGAAAACATCATATTCGCGATATTGATATACGGCTTCTACTTGAGGACCAAAAATAACCTTATCTCCATTTTTCAGATCGTGAAACCTAACTTTCTGACCATTAATCAGTAAACCATTGACACTAGTTTTTCCTTCAGAATTTCCATCAACTATTCGATAATAATTATGATTGTCTTCTTCCCTTTTAATTAAAGTTGCGTGATGGCGGGATACAAATTGAGATTGCAAGACAATATTGCATTGTTGCCCTCTCCCTACAGAATAAGTCTGATTTTGGAGATTGATTTCTCGATGTCCTTTTCCATCGGTAACAATTAAAATGTGTTCTTCACGATGTTTGGCAGGTTTTGCAGTCATAAGATAAGTTTGGAATCCCCAAGTTATTTTAACTAGCTTCAACTACCTTGCAGATCACAACGGTAAATATAGAATTAAAAGTGGCTTGATTGTAGTTTGATTCTGATGCCAATGACTTTATGTTAGTCTTGATAAGTCAGCGACTATAGAAGCTTAATAGATTTAGTTTATGTCTATTTTGTAATGCTTGTTAGCTCAATGCTTAATTTATCAAGCTGAAACTAACCCCACAAAATTATTCAATAAAATAATTATTGACTAGTCAAAGTAAAACAGAGTCACTATTTTTCGCTGGTCTTCTGCTTCTTGACAAGTTTTTAGAAGAGTATCACTATCATGAAAAGCGAAACAAATTAGTTGCTGACAACGAGAAATAATTTCGCTATTGCACATTGCACTAGCTTCTCCCAAAGACAGATGATCGTTTTTAGAATTTTCAATCAAATGAACTACTTTTTCTAATTGTTGCTTAGATTCTTTTGGCTGACGTGATAGGCTTTGGGGTAAAATCACTGTCAATAAGTTTGAGTCTGCACGCATTGCACCCTTAATAGCAGCAGAGTTAGTTCCAATAGCTCCAGAAGTTACTAAGCGGTTTCCACCTAAGACCAAAGCATAACTCATCATCTCAATGAGCTGTTGGTGTATCAATGGTACGTGACGAGAACCTAATAAAGCGATTCGCTTGGAACCAGTTTGCTGAATCGCGGCTAGTTCTTGAGTTAAAGTATTGAGGTTTACGTCGCTGGCGTTTATAGTGTCTAATGATTGTTGGCTCAATGAATATAATGTCTATTATCTAGATAATCTTAACGACCGTAATTGTAACAAATGATTGACAAATAAAGCGATAGCTCGTGGTAAAACTTTACCCCCTTTGCTCATTGAGCATTGAACATTGAACATTGAAAAACAGATTAACTGATGTTATGCACTAGTTAATCTGTTAAGACTGGGAAAGGGTTTAATTAGCGTGGAACTAGTTAGAACTTATCTATTTAGCATCAACCAAATTCGTAGCACTTCAGCCACACTCCAAGCCTGAGCAAAGCAGCCTCTAGGAGTAAAAGGAGGGTTCCCATCAAAAATCTCGCTAATACTGCCGATACAGCCGTTGTGGAGATGATCTGCCATGGGTTCAATCAAACTGCTGGCAAGTTGGGGATTTTGATATACCTCGCGATGAGCTTGAGCATAGTGTCCAATTAACCATCCCCAGGTAGTACCCTGATGATAGGTGCCATCTCGTTGGAGTTGATTGCCACCATAAACCCCAGCATAACTAGAGTTATCGGGAGCAAGCGATCGCAATCCGTAGGAAGTTAAGAGCTTTTGACCCACCTGATTGACTACCATTTTTTGCTGTTCTGGTTGTAGTAGGGGTTTAGGGCTATTGCCCCCCCAATCATCTACTGTGGAGGGTAAGGAGACGGCAAAGATTTGGTTGGGACGAAAACTAGCATCATTCCCATCAGGAGAATCAATCACATCATAACAATAATCCCCTGCTTCGTTCCAGAATTTGTTAAAGTGCGATCGCGTTTGCTCTGCTAGCTGCTGATATTCTGCTGTTGATTTGCCTAGTATCTGAGCAAAATATGTCATCGAGACTAAGGCGTTGTACCATAGGGCATTAACTTCTATCGGTTTACCAATGCGTGGGGTAACAACCCAGTCTCCTACCTTGGCATCCATCCAGGTAAGCTGAACCCCTCTTCTACCTGCATAAAGCAAGCCATCACTATCCATTTTGATGTTATAGCGAGTACCTCTGATATGCCAGTCAACAACTTCTTTGAGTAAGGGAAATAGTTCTCTGAGAAATTCTTGATCCCAAGTAGCGACATAGTAAGAGCGAATTGCTTCAAAATACCAGAGGGTTGCGTCTACGGTGTTGTATTCAGGAGTTTCGCCTGCATCGGGAAAGACATTTGGTAGCATTCCCTGATCGAGATATTGAGCAAAGGTGCGTAGGATAGTTTTAGCAATGTCATAACGTCCTGTGGCAATAGTTAATCCTGGTAAAGAAATCATGGTATCTCTACCCCAGTCGGTAAACCAGGGATATCCCGCAATTACGGTTTTTCCTTCGGGATTATCTGTTAGGGGACGAGCCACGACAAATTGATCGGCGGCCAAAACCAATTGCTCAATCCAGCTAGGACAGTCATTAGAGTTAGCATTTAAAGCCAAAGAATTAGATTCAGACCAAAGATTGAGTAAATCACTCTCTCGCGTTTGTTTCTTTGACCAGCTAGTTTTACTGTCAAATTGCGGAGTATCCGTACTAGCAACAAGATCGATCATATCCCCTGGCTGGAGAGTAACTTTACCCGTTACAGCATGAAGATGATCTTCAGTATCATCTATACCTCGGTATTGCTCAATCGCTAAAGCAAAATTTTGATTCCAAGTGTTGATAATTTCCCAGTTAAAGTCATTGGTTTGATTACTTAAGGTTGCCCCCAAATAAAGACTTTCTGACTCGGGAAAAACTTGAATCTGCAAACCTCTCTCCCCTGTTGGCGTAATCTTAGCTTTAACCCCAACATCACTATGAGTACTGCCGTGATAGCTGCGATAATTTACCAGTGCTTTAAGAGACAAAGTTATGGGCTGACTACCCCGCAAATAGCGATAGCGGATATAGGTAGTATTTTCCCCCTGCTGCATCCAAATACTTTTTTCAAGCAAACCATCAGCAAAAGCAAAATTCCAGACTGGAGTTGTTCCTGACAAATGAAAGCTCTCTAAATTAAGACTTCCTGGTGCTTCTACAGCCCCAAATGCCCAACGGTTAGCAAATAACTCATAGGTTTGACCGTTATACTCAACAATTTCATCTAATTTTGTCAAGAGTAAAGTTCGAGCAACTGGAGGTTTGAGAGCAGCAACAAGTAGACCATGATAATGTCTAGTTAAAACTCCAGCGACCGTGCCTGAAGCAAAACCACCTATCCCATTAGTAACTAACCATTCTCTTGATTCAGCAATATCAAAATCACTTAAGACTTCCCGCCCAAACTGAAGATTCATGCTCTTAAATTCATATTTGTTAATGAATTCCAATTTAAAAGTGCTATCTGAGGGTGGGGTGAAAATTTTTTAAAACTTAACAATTTTTGATTAAGAGCGATCGCACATGGAGTTTACATGATCTAATTACCGAAACGAATTACA
>JBCCDL010000404.1:0-5832 GCA_039030815.1 Cyanobacteria bacterium P01_A01_bin.83
AGAGATGATTGGCAAAACTCTAGAGGAGCTTTTCGACCCGTTTCAATTTGATATTATTCAGCGCGGTATAACTCAACAAAACCTAGATTTTATTAACCCAACTAAAATGTGGGTCAGAAAAAATGGTGGTGAATATGTGATATTTGATGGCGTGTTTCATCGCAATCAAGATGGTATTTTAATTTTGGAATTAGAACCTGCTGAATCTCAGGAAAGCATTCCTTTTCTCAGTTTTTACCACCTAGCAAAAGCTTCAATCAATCAATTACAAGAAACTGCTAGTCTGCAAGATTTTTGTCAAATTATTGTCCAAGAGGTACGCAAAGTAACGGGATTTGATCGCGTCATGCTCTATAAATTTGATGAAGACGATCATGGGGCGGTAGTTGCTGAGGAGAAATTAGACCAGCTTGAGCCATATCTCAATCTTCATTTCCCCGCCTCTGATATTCCCAAGCCAGCAAGAAAGCTGTTTAGTTCTAATTGGATTAGATTAATTCCCGATGCCCATGCCGAACCCGTAGAATTATTTCCTACCCATCATCCACAAAGCGATCGCCCTGTGGATTTAACTCTCTCAATCTTGAGAAGCCCCTATCCCTGTCATCTGGAATATCTACATAACATGGGGGTGGGGGCATCTTTAACTATCTCCCTAATTGAGAATGGCAAACTTTGGGGATTGATTGCTTGCCATCATCTAACTCCAAAGTATGTGCCTTATGAACTGCGTAAAGCCTGCGAATTCCTCGGTCGCGTAATCTTTTCCGAAATTTCCAATCGTGAAGAAAGTCAAGACTACGACTATCGCATGAAACTAGCCCAAATGCGATCGCAGTTGATCAATAACATGACTCAAGGGTCAAATCATGTTGAGGGATTGATTAAGGATGAATCTGTGCTGCTGGAACTGACCGCCGCTGGGGGAGCTGCGGTGTATTTTAATGGTGCCTGGACGTTAGTGGGAGAAACACCAAATGAAGAACAACTAAATTTTCTGGTGCAGTGGCTCTATAAAAATATTGATGAAGAAGTATTTTGTACTGATTCCCTCGCAGAGATTTACCCTGAGGCGGAAAGCTACAAAAATGTTGCCAGTGGTTTAGTAGCAATGGCGATCTCCCGCCGTAATTATGTCATGTGGTTTCGACCAGAGGTGATCCAGACGGTAAACTGGGGTGGAGATCCTAACAATGCCTATCAGACGATTAATTCCGAACAGGGTTTAAGGTTATCTCCCCGACAATCTTTTGAACTGTGGAAAGAAGAAGTTCGACTGACCTCTTTACCCTGGAGACAGGTAGAAATCAATGGTGTCAAAGAGTTGAGACGAGCCATCGTCAATCTGGTGCTACGTCAAGCAGACGAACTAGCATTGCTGGCACAGGATTTAGAACGTTCTAACTCGGAGTTAAAGCGATTTGCCTATGTTGCATCTCATGATCTTCAGGAGCCATTAAATCATGTTTCTAACTATGTGCAACTGTTAGAAATGCGTTATGGCGATCGCCTAGATGAAGATGCCAAGGACTTTATTGGCTTTGCCGTCGAAGGGGTGAGCCTGATGCAAACCTTGATTGATGATGTCTTGGTTTATTCTAAGGTAGACCATCAAAGTGGCGACTTTACCGTTACCGAGGTAGCAAGCGCCCTACAACAAGCTTTAACCAATTTACAAAGACGTATTCGTGATAGCAATGCCGAAATAATTATTCCCGATACCTTGCCTACCTTACGGGCAGATAGTACTCAATTAATGCAATTATTCCAAAACTTGATAGTTAATGCACTCAAATTCCGCAGCGCTGCAACTCCCAAGATTGAGATTAAGGTAGAACGAATTGAGGATGAATGGCTATTTTCAATCAAGGATAATGGAATTGGTATCGAGCCACGGTTTAGCGATCGCATTTTTGTGATTTTCCAGCGTCTCCATACTAGAGATGAATATCCAGGTACAGGGATGGGATTAGCAATTTGTAAAAAAATTGTTGAATGTCATCGGGGTAGAATTTGGGTTGAATCAGAATTAGGGAAAGGAGCTACTTTTTACTTTACGATCCCTGTGGGAGGACGTGAGCGTGACCTTAGAAATGGACGAAAAGCCAAAAATTATTCTCTTGGTGGAGGACAATAAAGCCGATATTAGACTAGTACAAGAAGCATTAAAAAATAGTTCTATTTCCTATCAAATTGAAACTGTGAGGGATGGGGTAGCGGCGATGGCATATCTTCATCAAGAGGGTGATTATGCCACCGTGTCTCGCCCCGATCTCATTATTCTAGATTTGAATCTGCCTCGAAAGGATGGTCGAGAGGTGTTAGCAGAAGTCAAAACCAATAATCAGTTTAAGCGGATTCCTGTAATTGTTTTGACCACCTCTAGAAATGAAGAGGATATTTATCAAAGCTATGAACTCAATGCTAATTGCTTTATTACTAAATCTCGTAATCTCAGTCAGTTGTTTACCATTGTGCAGCGCATTGAGGAGTTCTGGCTAAGTACCGTCACCCTGCCTCCTCAGTAACAGTTTGTTGTCCATAATTGGGCAATATTGCTTAGTTGCCAGTTGTTGAAATTCAAGATTAGTCAATTGGGGGTTAAATGAGTAGAATTTTGAGCTACTTAACCCCCTGCTAATTAATTAACCTTGCCGATTCGGTTCTAAAATATCCTATGTCTGAAAGCTCAATCAAACTCACTTCATCACTGCCCGCCGAACAATCTCAACAGATTAAGATTTTGTTGATTGAAGATGATGTTGTCGAAGCTAGATTGATCCAAGAGATTCTTAACAATTTTGAGCGGCAGCAATTTGCACTCAGACATGTCAAACGCCTCCAGGCTGGTTGCAATCAACTGAGGCAAGAGAAGTTTGATTTGATTTTGCTTGACTTGACTTTACCTGATAGTCAAGGATTATCATCGTTGGAATTGTTAGTCAATAATTTTCCTCATTTACCGATTGTGGTGCTAACTAATACTAATGATAATCAGTTGGCAGTGGCAGCAGTAAGGCAAGGGGCGCAAGATTATTTAGTCAAGCGCAAGATTAACATTGATGTTCTGGCGCGCTCAATTGAATATGCTATCGAACGTCAAAAAGCTTCAGACTTACTGCGAGAAACAAATGATAATTTAACCAGGCAAATACAAGAGAAAACTACTGAATTAATGAAAGCCAAAGAAATTAATCATTTTCAGTCAGAATTAGTTTCAATGTTTTCTCACGATTTTCGCAATCCTCTGACTACAGTACTTTCCTGTACCGAGTTATTGCATAACAAAAACGATCTTTTGAGTGAAGAAAGAAAAGTTTATTTGTTTCAGATGCTACGCAATGCCAGCAAAAATATGGTTCAGCTTTTAGATGAAGTATTGTTAGTGGGACAAACTGAATCTGATACTTTTCAGTGTAATCTTACTTCATTTAATTTAGAATTATTCTGTTTAGAGTTAGTCGAACAGTTACAGTTTAATGCTGACAAAAAGCAAATCAAAGTCCTTTTTGAACCTCAAGGAAAAATTCCTCAAGCAGCATGGGATGAGAGTCTTTTACGCCATATTTTAGGAAATCTAATCGCCAATGCCATTAAATATTCTTCTGAAGGAAACCAAGTACTATTTGAACTTATACCTCAACCAGAGAAAATAATTTTTCGTGTCAAAGATTGGGGCATTGGTATCCCTCAACAAGATCATCACAGATTATTTGAGCCGTTTCATCGTGCTAGCAATGTGGGGCGAATTCCTGGTACAGGGCTAGGATTGGCGATCGTCAAAAGCTGTGTCGAAGCTCATCGTGGTCAAATTGCCCTTGATAGTCAAATCAACTGTGGAACAACGGTTACTGTTACTCTACCTTTGCAGTTTTTAGAGACTAGAGCAGATCCCGATTTTTCTACTGTGACTTAATCTATTGAGAGAATTTAATAATATCAATACCTCAAACAACTAGTTAATAGCTAGTAATCTGATCAGATTAATGTCGAGTGATCCTCACAAGTTCTTCAAAATTTATGACTATTTTTGAATCAGATCAAAAGCTCATAAAGCAGTTAGAAAAATTAGAATATTGAATCTGTGGAGACAAGCATGATGCAAGAGTCAGAAAAAACTTGGTGTCCAGCGATCGAGTTTAATGAAACCGAACAGGATTTAATTCTTAAAGCAGAAATTCCTGGAGTTGAAATTAAGCATTTAAATATTAATGCCGAATCGGAATCAATTTCAATTTCGGGAATTAACGACCACCACCAAACATCTACTGAAAAAGAGTTAATTCCCTCTCAGCTTCATTACGGACAACTTCATTGCAGTGTTCCTCTTCCAGAAAAAATTGAGGTAGATCGTGTTAGAGCAGAATTGATTGATGGACTTTTAACTGTAACTATGCCCAAAGCAAATAGAGCTAATTCACTCAGTCTCTAATAACTTCATAGCAGGAAGCGAGTCTAAGACTGATATCTGTTGAAGATATTCAATCATCTTGGGAGACATGGTGTCTAACCAATTATCTTAATTGACTACATCTCGATTAGGAACAATCAAAGAGTTCCTTGAATTTACTTGTAGCATGATGGCGTAGCCTGAAACTGTCAGAGCAAGTAGCGTCAATAGTCCGCTGACGAGTAGCCAATTACGCATCTTTCTAATTTGCTGATTTAGATCGCTGTGGGAGTTGCGAATCGGATTAACTGCGGCCTCTATTTCCTGGTGATTTTTAGCTTCGTAGTCTTCAAGAGAAGGACGCATCTCATCTCGTTGTACTGCCCATTCTTGCAACGCAGCTCTTTGGCGTGACCAATCATCTAAAGCATTTGATAATTTTAGATCAAGATCTTGTTTGAGATTGCTAATTTGCTGGTTAAATTGCATACTCAAGTTACGGTTGGCTTGATTAAATTGACTGTTGATATTAAGTAGTTCTTTACGGATAGATTTCCAGCTAGATTGATTTCGGTATTCGAGTTCGTTGATCTTATCTATAAGATTGGTTTCAGCTTGATTTTCCAGCTCATCAAGACGCTGTTCTAACTGTTGCTCAATGTGTTTCCAGGAGTTGATATTAACACTATTGTCATGGGATTCAATAATATTCTCGAATTTGAGACGATAGGTTTCAATTAATTCCTCTAACTGTATTTGCAAGGGTGCTAAAGAACTTTTATTATCTATGGTTTCCAACAAATTGACGTTATCATAAACCGAACGTATTTTTTGCACCAATTCATCAGCCGTAGTATTTTTTAGCAAGTAGCCTTTTGCTCCCGCACGCAAAGATTTCCCGAGATAAAGATCGTCATCATGCCCGCTCAAAAAGATTACCTTAACCTTGGGAAAACGTTGAGCAATGATTTTAGTTGCTTTTAAGCCATCCATCTGCGGCATGTCGATATCCATTAGCACGATGTCAGGCTGTAAAGTTTCTACAGCCGTAAGCGCTTCTTGACCATTATGAGCAACTCCTAACACTTGAATATCCTGTTCCACATCTAACCAAGTTTTGAGTACTTCACATAGAAGAGCCTGATCATCTACTAATAAAATATTAATCATTAAAATATACCTAAACCACTTAAAATCAGATATTCTCGTGCTAATTTAATAAATTTATATAATTCATATGTCAGATTATCTTAGTAGATAATCAGAGAAAAAAATGATTACACATCAATTTTTAAACACACAGTCAGGAAACTCAAGACTATTATGAGTTTGTGATTTAGAAAATAAAATTTTTAGTGATGCTATTTGCTATTAGAGGTAATAAGCAATCAGCACACAATAGTGTAAAACAATATGCAGTGCATTATTTAGAGCTAGTTTTG
>JBCCDL010000405.1:0-5831 GCA_039030815.1 Cyanobacteria bacterium P01_A01_bin.83
AATCAATCGCTAAAAGAAGAATAACACCAATAAATTTATATTTATTCATCAGACTTTAGCAGCAAGAATTAGAAAGCAGATCAGCACAAAGATAGAGATTTATTCAGCAGTAGATAACAAAAAATATTTTAGCAGTAAAATGAATGACGAAAATGAATTGTCAAGTTAACATAAGCGACTAATTTAGCGTATCTTTAAGAGATTGGCAGCTAAACTATCATCGAACAGGCACAAGAACAATAAATTACAGAATCTTCGCCACAGATTTAGAATATAAAAGGAGTGCAATTTTGTTACCTTGAATAGAATAACTTCATAATTTGAGTAGTTGCATCAATTGTAGGCTTCAAATTAATTAGGTGACTTAATAATTTTAATTTATGCTTTTTGGCATTACGAGCTACCAATATCAGTCAACAATTTACATCTCAGTTTTGCTTGATTATAGTTAAATGATTCTATAGCAATGGCTCGATTATAATTAATGCAGCTATACAAACATTTTACCGTTAACAACATTCAGCTTGAACCTTTTCTGTTTAGAAGATAGCTGTCAATGGAGTCATATTTAATAGAAAATGAAGGGGTGTTGGCTCTTGACAATGATTTATTTGCTGATGTAGAAATAATTGAAGCCGAGTTGACTCTTAAAGAAGGTAGAAAAAGTAAAGAAACAGATGGCAGGATTGATATTTTAGTCAGCTATTCTCAAGAGTATCTTGCTGTAGTTGAACTAAAATTGGGACAACTAGAAGAAATTCATTTATCTCAGCTCAAAGATTATTTAAATAGTAGAGACAATTTAGCTAAAAGATATGCAGATTTGATAGGAGATCATTTAAGCGATCGTCCTAAATGGTTAGGAGTATTAGTTGGGACATCTATTAATCAGGAATTAGCGGAGAAAATTAATAATGGCTATCGGACAAATGATGATATTCCAATTGCGGTTCTAACTCTTCAAAGATATAGAGGAAATGATGGTCAAGTTTATGTTGTTACTGAAACATTTTTTAACAGCAGTCAATCAAAAAAAGATACTCGTAAATATATATTTAACGGACTTGAGTTAGGTAAATCTAAATTGGTCTTAGCAGTTATTAAATCTCATATAGCTGCTCATCCTGGAATAACTTTTAATCAGTTAGCTTCTCATTTTCCGCTAAATATTCAAGGTAAGTTAGGTACATTTACAACTATTGAAGAAGCCAACATAATTTATAGTACAAAGGGTCATAAAAGACATTATATTAAGCCTGAAGAACAACTAAAAATAGGTGACTGTACAATTGCGGTTAGCAATCAATGGGGAATAGGTAATATCAATGGATTTATCGATAAAGCTCGACAATTAGGCTACGAAATAAAACCAGTAAATAATTAAAATAATTAGGCAAAATACGTTTATAGATTTGGATCAATCACCGTATTTTGCAATACTGTCTCTGGATTTTTGCTAGGTAAAGCGATCGCAATTTTCCGTTTAAATTCTTTTAGGTGGTTAAGATAAATAATATTATTGCTCTCTAAAACCATCATGACAATGCTCGATTTTTTGTCTTTTGAGCTAATCAACGACCCTGTTGCGGTATTTTTGATAATTTTAGCAATTATGCTGGTTGCTCCTTTACTATTCGAGCGATTACGACTTCCTGGTATTGTTGGCTTGATTTTAGCTGGTGTTGTCGTTGGACCCGAAGGTTTAGGGTTGTTAGAGAGAGATGAGAATATTATCTTGCTGGGTACGGTGGGCTTACTGTTTCTGATGTTTATGGCAGGGTTAGAAACCAGCCTTGATGACTTTACAAATTTCTTTAAGTTGATCAAGACGATGATGAGTTTTCCATTATTAATATCTAACAAACCTCGGTTAATGTTTCATTCCCAAGTTTTTGACCTTTTCAATTCACACCAAGCAGAAACAGCAAAGTTGGCGAAAGCATTCACCAACTTCATAGCCATAAATTCAAAACTTACTGCAAGTTCTCTCAGTAGAAAATATTGAAAGTCTTAAACTGACAACTTAACTGTATAGGCGTCTCTAATGCCATCTACCTTGGTAATCTCCTGAAGGATTCCTTCAGGAAGAGGATCGTCAAGGCTTAAAACCATTACCGCTTCTCCCCTAACAATTTTGCGTCCCACTTGCATACTGGCAATATTAACGTTATAACTCCCAAGTAATGAGCCTATTTTACCAATAATACCTGGCATATCTCGATGCAACGTGAACAGCATATTATCGTTAGGGGGAACATTGATGGGAAATTCATCTAGGTTAGTAATTCTAATTTCTCCTTCACTGAGTAATGCTCCAGTAACCGAGTGTTTACCATTTGCTCCTTGAGCTTCTACGTGTAAAGAACCCCCAGAATAATCACGGGTAGAGCTATCTTTAGTTTCAATTACCCTAATTCCTCGTTCTTGAGCTTCAATAGCGGCATTGACATAATTTACTCGTTCTCTCAAAGCCTGAGATAACAGACCTTTAAGGGCAGCAACAATAATTGGTTGACTATCATTATTGGCTAATTCTCCCTGCAAACGAATATTCAATTCATCAATTCTGCCACCTGCTAATTGACCAGCCATGGTGCCTAACGTTTCCGCTAGTCTCAGATATGGTCGGAGCTTCGCCATCACATCAGGATTCAAACCAGGAATATTTACGGCTGAGCGTGCTGGAAGTCCTAACAAAACGTCTCTAATCTGCTCGGCAACATCAGTTGCCACGTTTACTTGTGCTTCTGCGGTAGAGGCTCCCAAATGGGGTGTTAATACTAAATTTGATCCTACTTCAGTTAGAGGCGATTCTCCCAAAGGTTCACTGTCATAAACATCTAATGCTGCACCGCCAATTTTACCTGCTTGCAGTGCTTCGGCTAATGCTGCTTCATCAATAATGCCACCCCGTGCACAGTTGATGATCCTGGCATGAGGTTTCATTTTTGATAAAGCTTCAGCATCGATTAAATTAGCTGTTTCTGGAGTCTTGGGAATGTGTAAGGTAATGTAATCTGCTTCTTGGAACAATAAATCTAAGTCAACCAAGCTACAGCCCAATCTTTCCGCTCTTTCAGCGGAAACAAATGGGTCGTAAGCCAAAAGCTTCATCTCCATTGCTCTTGCCACCTTGGCAACATGAGCGCCAATTTTACCTAGACCGACTACACCTAAAGTTTTTTTATAAACTTCATTACCAATAAATTTTTTGCGCTCCCATTTACCGTTTTTTACGGATTGATTCGCTACAGGTATTTGACGAGATAAAGCCAGCATCATCGCCAAAGCATGTTCAGCAGCAGCAATCGTATTTCCCTCTGGAGAGTTAACTACGACAATGCCATGACGTGTAGCAGCTTTGACATCAATATTGTCTACACCAACCCCAGCCCGCCCAATAATTTTTAGGTTTGTACCAGCTTCAATCACTTCTGCTGTAACTTGAGTACCCGATCGCAGCATTAAAGCATCATATTCGGGAATTATTTTGATCAATTCTTCTACGGGTAGCTTGGTTTTTACATCTACTTCGGCTACTTGAGAAATGATATCGATACCAGCTTGATCGATAGGATCGGAGACGAGAACTTTTGCCATAGTCATGAATTGTTGTCTAATTCCCTTGAGTCTTGTTTTTTGAGGGGGCATACAAGCCCCTTACCAGCTTTAGCTATCTGCTTTTTCGCGATCGCTTTAGGTTTAATACCTTATTCAGTGCAGTAAATTATTTTAAAGGTAAACGTCACCCTAATCTTCTATTTGTTAACAAGTTTTTTGGTTTGATGAAATTCGCAGCAAAATTACTTTTTCATGCTTGGCTGGGTAATTGCTGGGCGAGCGCCTCAATTGCCTGCCGTAGTTTGACCAGCAATTTCTTCCACCATTTAGGTGTTTTTTGTTCTTCTATTTCTATAGGCTTTACTGAATCTGGCTTACTTTGAACCTGAGGTATTTTGATGGCAATTTCTAATTCTTTACTTTCAGAAAGCTCTGTTTCGGGAATGACAATGTCAACGACAGTTTCTTCTTCCTGATTAAAATTTTGCTCATTATCTACAATTCTATCCTTAGCCGCTGGAGATTTCACTTGAACTGGCGCTGTTGCTGAATCTAACTTCGCTAAATCATCTACTTCATTCTCTAATGTTGAGATTACATCTTCCTGAGGAGCAATATTTTGGTTAATATTGACTGTTTCTGGCGTTTCTGAGGATAATTGTTTGGGTTTGATAATTGTTTTAGCTGTTGAGCCTGACTCAGGCTGTTCAGCTTCTTCGGTATTGTTGTTAGATGCTGTTGGTTTTTCTATCTGAGTAGTTTGTTCAGACTGATTATCTAGTTCAGATTTAACTAAATTGTCGGTTTCATCCACAACAATTTCAGCTTTGGAGTCATCTTCTAAGTCAATAATCTCTGCTGTGCCTTTTGGTTGAATGTAGTATTTTTGCTTCACTATTGATTCTGCATCGGCTAAAGAAATTTTATTAGAGACTAATTTTGCTAAAGTATCCTGATGCTCTGGATCATAGGTAAACACCCTAACGGGATCATTAAAACTATTCTCTATTTTCTTGCCCTCCACATCAATTAATTCTAGCTGAACCCAATTGTCTCCTACCTCCAACCCCTTTAAGTATCTTGGTTGCCAATCCTGGAGAATAAAGCTTGTGCCGTTAACAGTTGCTCTGACAGACACAGCCTTGGAGTCTTGGTTATTTTCTGTTGATTTGTTTAAGGAAGCATTAGTCAAATAATAATCTAATAAAAATGGCTCTGCTCCAATAGTTCCTGTCGGGCTATTGTAGGTGAGCAAAGGAGTATTAGGCTGGAGGCGATTATCGATAGTTTCTGTCAGAACACTGAAAGTTATTTGGCTATATGCATCCTTATTTTTAAAGCTTTCTCCCCACGGACTAACCGCGAATGCTCTTATAACATGAGTTCCTGGAGCTAAACCTTTAATTAAAATAGGTTCTTCTAAACTATAAATTTCCTGTAAGGGTTCATTATCGATAATCAAGTTTATGTGATTGCCCAGTCCTAACTGATCATCTTGAAATATCGGTAATTCTTTTACTTCTAGCTTGATTTCAATGTCAGTTTGTGACAGAGTTTGATCTGCTTGCGGAGTCAGAATTTCGACCTGTGGAGTATATTTATCAAGTTCCTGAGCTAAATTTTTAATGATTGGTGGAGGTGCTACTTCAGCTAAATTAGTGTCGTCATGAACTATAACCGTAGAATTATTGAGAAGATCGCTATTCAAAGAACTGTACTCATTGAGCTGCTCACAACCAACTAAACAGCTCATTAAAAGTAAAAACACAATAACTTTAATAGTTTTCATTGAAATTTATCTATAGCGTTGTTAATAAAAATTAGGTGAGCAATTATCTCACTCCTAAATTATTCTTTCCCTATTATTAAATTACAGCAATGCCCACAGAATTGAGAGCTGTGGTGCGATGTTGCTTTTTGTAAAGATAGTTTTTGTTTTGTATACTTTTGCCGAAAATCTTTGGTGGGAAAAACCTTGTCAAATCAATAATCACATCCATTTAAAATTTTGTTAAGCTTTCCCAGTGTTAGCGAGATCTGGGTCTTATGATCAGATAAAGTAATGCCTGTAGCTTGAACCTAAAACCTATTAAGGGAGAGCAAGCTAAGGTTATATAGAAAGCAGTGAATTTCGCTGGACTTTTTACATAATAAAAAACCTGTTCTTCAGAATAGGAAAATCTAAATCTAAAATCTATTGCCCTGAGAGGAGAATCCTCATGACAATTAGTCCTCAAAAAGACGAGGCGAAAGTCAAGGTAACAGTTGAT
>JBCCDL010000406.1:0-5830 GCA_039030815.1 Cyanobacteria bacterium P01_A01_bin.83
CGATCGCCAGGTTATAGCGAGACAGAATCCACCGATCCGCCAATTCCAAGGTTGCAGGATCAGGACTGCCCAACTGTGCCGGCGTTTGGCCCTCCAGATTCATCAACACAACCCGGGAAGCGTTCCATAGCTTGTTGGCAAAATTGCGAGACGACTCCACCGAGCTAGACTCGTCGGTTTTGCGGTTGTAATCCAGGCGAATATCCTGCCCCGCCCCTGCCACTTCGCGGATCAGCGTATAGCGGGTGGCGTCGGTGCCGTATTTTTCAATCAGCACCAGCGGGTCAATGCCATTGTTGGCGGACTTGGACATTTTTTTATTGTTTTCGTCCCGCACCAAGCCATGGATATAAACCGTTTTGAACGGCATTTTGTCCGTGAAATAGCCCGCCATAATGGTCATCCGCGCCACCCAGAAGAAGATGATGTCAAATCCGGTAATTAGGGTGGTGGTGGGGTAATACTTCTGGAAATCTACATTAGTTTTAAATTATTTTTTAATCAATAATATTTTTTTTCTTATTTATAAATTCATGAACCTAATAGGATATCCAAATATTACTGCACAATAACTATATTGAGTTTTGTAAAGTGACTGTCTAACAAGGCTTATAGGGAATTTCAAAGGATTCTTTTTTTTATCAAAAATCTAAGTATTTTTGACTAAAAGCTATTACGTATTCAAAGAAACTTGGTTAGATTTACCTAGAAAAAATACCTTGAAGTTTGAAAAAAATATGATAGAAATAAATAGATTAAGGCAATAAAAAAACTAATTTTGTTTTTGTATTCTGTCTTACCAGAATCATAAAAAAACTGATTTAAAATAGTTTTTGATGATTTCATTGTTAAGTTATCAACGACGTCTTTAGGTCGAGTAAAAGTTATTAATACAGAGGAGTAATTAATTCATGTCAAGTATCGTTACCTTAGAAACAGTAGGCTCAGATTTTGATACCACAATTGTTGGGGAAAATTTAGAAATTGTTGCTCAAGTAGGCGAAGAAAATATCATTGAGGTGAAAGGAGATTCGCCAATTAGTATTGTTGGTGGTTCTCTCGGTGATGACATCAAAGCTGGAGCTGGAGAAGCTACTATTTTAGGCTTAGGTGGAAATGATTCGATCATGGGTGGTATCGGTGACGACACTATTTTAGGTGGCACTGGCAACGACGTGATTGAATCGAGCATAGGAGCTGACTTTGTTTTCGGTGGTGAGGGCAACGACACCATTAGAGGCGGGTTGCCTGGAGGTACAGATGACAATCCCATGGGAGATACTCTCCAAGGCGGTATGGGAGCAGATGTATTTGAATTTGTTAAAAATGAATTTGGTTCAGGAGCAGTGGATGAGATTCTAGATTTCCAAGCTGATGGTTTTGAGGATTCTATTAAGATTTTCGGAGTTACTGAAGGAGCAGTTACTTATGATCCACAAACAGGATTGGTATCTATCAATGGTCAAGAGGCAATTGATATTGGTACTGGTTTAGACGTTGATGCTTCTAAAAAAGAAGGTACTGATACTTGGGAATTATTCTAAGTAGAGGTTTTAATTGTTTTAATCGTTGAGCAGTTAACCAAACAAGCCTTAGTTGCTTAAGCTGGTTGCTGTTTGTGGCGTAAAATCTGAGTGCGATTGACTAGACCCATAACCAAAAGTTGTGGGTCTAGTAGTATATGTGCGTATTTAGATCGAAATCTTAATTACATCAGAATTGAACAAAAATAAGTTGTTTTGGTTAAGCCTAATTTTATATTTGAGGAATAATTATTTTGAGTAGAGTTACTATAAAAACTTCAGATTCAACTTTTCATAGCACAATTATTGGAGAAAATTTAGAAATCGTCGCTCAACAGGGCGAAAAAAATACTATTGAAGCACAAGGAGATTCGCCAATTACTATTTTTGATGGTTCTCTCAACGATGACATTAAAACTGGAGCAGGAGATGCTTCGGTTTTTGGAGGGGATGGAAATGATTCAATTATAGGTAGTATCGGCAACGACAATATTCAAGGTGGTGCTGGCAACGATATTATCCATTCGGGCATGGGAGCTGACTTTGTTTTTGGTGGTGCTGGCAAAGACACCATTAGAGGCGGATTATCTGGAGGTACAGAAGAAAATCCCATAGGAGACGTTCTCAGTGGTGGTGATGGAGCAGATGTATTTGAATTTGTTGCCCAAGAATTGGATTCAGGAGCAGTCGATAAGATTGTAGATTTCCAAGCCGATGGTTTAGCCGATTCTATTGAGATTTTGGGAGTTACTAATGGAGCAGTTACTTACGACCCACAAACAGGATTAGTATCTATCAATGGTCAAGAAGCGATTGATATTGGTACTGGTTTAGACGTTGATGTTTATATCAAAGAAGGTACTGATACTTGGGCATTGTTCTAAGCAGGTTATTTAGTCGTTTTTAATCTTTACAGTTACCTAAGCTATAGCATTATGTATTTAAGTTAGGACATTATCTATTACCCACTAGCTACTAGCTACTACCTACGGGCTAATAACTGAACTTGTCAAACATTCAATCTTGTACGGCTATAGTTGCTGTTCGTTTCGTAAAATTTAAGTAAGAGCCACTAGACCCATGACGAAAAGTTATGGGTCTAGTAGTATATGTAGGTACCTAGATTAAAATCTTAATTACATAAAAATTGAGCGAAGATGAGTTACTTTGGTTATGCCTAAATTTACGTTTGAGGTTAGATCGAGTTCTAATTCGTTCGAGTCCGATCATATATTTTGTAATTTGAGCTAGGGTCATTCCCTGTACCGTCAATGATTAGAGGCGAATCCTCAATTAGAAATATTAAATCTTACTTTGCACAGGGAGAATGGGATCGGGTTATTGAACTCTGTCAACAAGAGATAGATAGCGCCGATGATGCAACGAGTCATCAAATAATTAATTGCTATACCTATTTAGCTAGAGCATATGTCCAGCAGGGTAAAATAGCTCAAGCTATGGATGCTTACACAAAAATTCTTAGTAGCTCAAATAATCAGGCAGAAATCTATGCCGAATTAGGTTTACTTCACAGCAAGCAAAAGAATCCCACTCAAGCTGTCTGGCATTATCGTGAGGCTTTAAAGCTCAAGCCAGACTGGGCTGAATTACAGTATAACCTAGGAGTTATTTTACATCAGCTAGGTAATTGGTCTGAAGCGATCGCTTCTTACCGTCAAGCTCTTGCTATCAAGCCTGATTATGCAGCAGCATACTTTAATTTGGGAGTACTTTACGACCAAAAAGGCGAGTTACAAGAGGCAGTCACCGCTTATCAACAGGCAATTGCCATTGCTCCGAATCTGATTAGAGCTTATAGCAACTTGGGCAGCACTTTTGCCAGGCAACAAGAGTACGACCAGGCGATCGCTTTTTTTAAGCAGGGTTTAGCGCTCAATCCGACTTGGGCAACTTTACATAATAATTTGGGTCAGGTGTACTGGTTTAATCGTCAGCCAGGTTTGGCGCTGGAAAGTTTTGAGACGGCAATTATTCTTGATCCCAAAATGTCCTTGGCTTATCATAACTTGGGTCGGCTGTGGCAACAGCAAGGAAACTATTCTCAAGCAATTCAATGTTTTGAAAGGGTCATAGAATTAGAACCCCATAATCTTTTGGCACATAGTAGTTATGGGGATCTTCAACATCGGCTAGGTAATCTAGAGTCTACCCTCGATTCTTGGCATACCATAATTCAGCACCAGCCAGATTTTGTCGATGCTTATTGTCAGCGGAAGTTGGCAAGTGATCCTCAAGATTTGCTAGAAACAGCCAAGTTAACCTGTGCCCAGTTTCTTCAGGCTCTCAAGCAATCGCAACTAGCTGAGGCATACCATTATTTAGGGAAAACCTATGGCTATATGGGAGATGTCTTGTTTGAATTTGGGGGAGTCAAGCAAGCTGAAGTTTATTATCAACGAGCATTGCAAATAGAATTAGCACCAGAACTATATCTCAAACTTGGTAACTGTTTAGCACGACAAAATAGATTAGATGCTGCTATGGCAATTTATCAGATGGGATTATCCCTAGAGCCTGAGCATGCTCAAATTTGTTTTCAGCTAGGTGAAATTTTAAAGCGAACTCAAGATCAGCAGGCAGTTGGTCTTGATGAGGCGGAGTTAAATTACGAACTACAGCAAGCTGACGATGGAAAGCAGCTACCCAAATTACTGACTAGCGAAGATAATTCTGATTTACCTAGTAAAATTTATCATCATACTCAGGATTGGGTTCGAGACTGTAGCCTGACAGATTTTGATTATGTTCAAATAGCTTGGCACCAACAACAAGCAGGAACAATTCAGGTTAAATCTGCCAGACAATCGCAAATTATCAAGATTAATCCTGGGTCAACATCTTATCCCGACTGTGGGGGAGTTAACTGCAACAAGTGTATGGGCAAGTTAATTCAGCACTTCAGACCCATGCAGATTGGGCATAATGCCTTTAAATGCTCTTTGTCACAGGCAACTCCTATCCAGGCAGGATTGCCTTTTGTGGTCACTATTCCTGAAGGTAGGGCTTGGGTGGCACCACAAAAAAATTCCTGGGTCATTTGTAATGCGATCGCCGTTATTACTCCTGATAACTATTTGCTGGGGGATTTGTCACGACACTACCCTTGGTTTTTACCAGGATGCCCCTATCAAGAAAAAGCTGAACATGCAATCTATACTCAAGATATCGCTCCCGTAACCAAAATTGAAGGAAAAGTAGCACTGTTATCTGGCTTGGCGGGTCATGTTTATTACCACTGGATGTTTGATATTCTGCCACGGCTGGAGTTACTGAGGCTTAGTGAAATTGAACTCAAAGACATTGATTGGTTTGTGGTTAATAGTCTGAGCAAACCTTTTCAGAAAGAGACATTAAGTTTACTAGGTATTCCCCCTGAAAAAATAATAGAAAGCGATCGCCAAACCCATTTGCAGGCAACAGAGCTAATTGTTCCCTCTTTTCCAGGTTATCTTGACTGGGTTTCTCCAGGAACAATCAAATTTCTGCGACAAAGTTTTATGAGCCAAGTCAGTATGGCTAACACAGGGGGGCAAAAAATTTATATCAGCCGTGCTAGAGCCAAGAATAGACACTTGGTTAATGAGTCAGAAGTTAGTGAGTTGTTAACTGAGCAGGGATTTAAAACTGTTTTTTTGGAAGAGTTATCAGTCTTAGAGCAAGTTGCAATCTTTATCAATGCCAAAATAATTGTGACCCCCCATGGCTCAGGATTAACTAATTTGGTATTTTGCGCTCCTAACACCAAGATTGTAGAGCTTTTTTCCCCTAATTATCTGAGGACAGATTATTGGATGATCTCTCAACAGCTCCAGCTACAGCACTATTATTTAGTCGGGGAAAGTTTTGACTGCCCATCTCTACGCAACTTAATGTATCAAAATGCCCTAACCGAAGATATTTTAGTTAGTATTGATGCTCTAAAACTAATTTTGCAGCACTTACAGCAGGGCTAAAGTTATTTTACGAATCAAATTTGTATAAATTTTCCCTAGTACCTAGTCCCTAGTCCCTAGTCCCCAGTCTTCCTCGCTCGAACAAACAAACCAGAAAGTACCAGAATTAATTGAACGAGAGGGGTGCCGAGGTTTCCGAACCATACCCAATCGAGTTGTTGGAACGACTATAACTATCAACAGTAAACCCTAACAGTTATTATTTTTATCCGTGGACTCTAGCTATTTAGCTCAAGCAATTATTCAGTGTGAGCAGACAATCAAATCAGAAACAGATGATCCTCAAGCATGGCAATCTGCCTTTAAAAACTTGGGTAATCTGCTACAAGGTCA
>JBCCDL010000407.1:0-5777 GCA_039030815.1 Cyanobacteria bacterium P01_A01_bin.83
AGGAGTAAGGAGTAAGGAGTAAGGAGTAAGTGATTGTTTTGTTGACAAAATCAACAGCATCTTGCAGATACTAATATAGGGCAATGAGAGTTAGTTACCTCAGCAATCAATAGAAAAAAAGTTTAATTGGGAACTATATTGGGTGTGTAGCTATGCAGTAAGGGGAGAATAAAATTGTCACGAGGTTGGATGAAATCGCTGATATTATTGCCGTTGGGATTATGGCTCGGGATAGGATATTCGGCTCAAGCAGCCCAACCTACCATAGACCGTACCGAGGAATGTGAACTCTTGGTCATTGGCGGCGGATTGGCTGGTGTAGCCGCTAGTTACGAGGCTTTACTAGCAGGAAAGACGGTTTGCATGACTGAAATTACCGATTGGGTTGGGGGTCAAATTTCTGCCCAAGGAACTTCTGCCCTTGATGAACGAACCACTCAAAGGTCTAAGCTATTTTTTCCTGATGGGTACCTTGAATTTAGAGAGCGAATTGCTAAGTATTATAAGCGGTTGAATCCTGGGGATTGCTGGGTTAGCGAGTCTTGTTTTCTCCCCAAGGATGCTAATCAAGTAATGCTAGAGCAGCTAGAGGATGCCGAACAACGAGGCGATGGGACTTTGAAATGGTTTCCTAGCACCGTGGTCAAAGATCTCGAAATTGAGGCGATTGAGGGCAGAGGAACAGGCAAACAAATCACTAGTGCCGTTGCTATTCAGCATAGCCCCAAAAATGAAGAGCTTCCTCTTAATACTTTGCCTCTATCGCGCACCATCGAAGATGCCTATAGCTATGAAGATTCTAGTAAGTTAAATAAAGAAGTAATCCGCTTTGTTCCCGCATCTACTTCAGAACAAGCTGCGGACTGGTATGTAATCGAAGCTACCGAAACAGGAGAAATTGTCGGCTTGGCTGATATCCCTTATCGCTTGGGTATCGACCCTCTTTCTTCATTTGAGCCATCTTCTTCTAGTTTGGAGGGCGATCCTTACTGTACCCAGGGCTTTACCTATACTTTTGCTATGGAAGCCATGGAAGAAGAACAAACCCACGAGACGCCGACTTTTTACCCCCAGCATAAAAACTATTACAGTTACGAATTAGAAAGATTAGCAGATTTTGATTTAGTCTTCACCTACCGTCGCATCTGGAGTCCCAAAAAAGGAGATTTAACAAAATTTGGCGGCATTGAGTTTACCGAACCCACCCCTGGAGATATCTCTATGCAGAACTGGACATGGGGCAATGACTACCGCCCAGGAACAGCGAAGGATAATCTAGTATATACTCGCGAGCAGCTTAGATCATTAGGTCAGCTTGAACCAGGTGGCTGGATGGGGGGATTACGTACCAGAACCTTAAGTCGAGGAGAAGATCATGCTTTGGGTTATTTCTACTGGTTGGTCAGAGGAACTACCGATTCTCAGCTAGGAGATGGCGTCAAGAAACCCCAGCCCAATCATCGCTTCCTTAAAGGTTTGGATTCCCCCATGGGAACAGTTCATGGATTATCGAAATATCCATATATTAGAGAAGGTAGAAGAATTATTGGCAGAGTATCACCAGGTTATTCTCAAGGCTTTACCATAACTGAAATTGATATTTCCCGCGCCGACTATCAAGATGAATATTACAATCAAAATCTTAATGATCAAACTTATCGTCAACTATGGAAAAAGGTTGACGGCATGGAGGTATTTACTAATAAAAATTTAGTAATTGAGCAGATTAAACGACGGACTCGCTCGACAATTTATCCCGATTCCGTTGGCATTGGTCACTATGCGATCGATTTTCATCCCTGTATGAGTGAAAGTCCCCCCGAGAAAGCAGGCAATACTGAACGGGAGGGAGAAAGACGAGGAGGGGGACAGGCTTATCCCTTTCAAATTCCGTTACGGGCAATGATTCCCCAAGAAATTGATAATTTGATTGTGGCAGGTAAAAGTATTGCTACTAGTCATATTGCTGCTGCGGCATATCGAGTTCATTCCTTTGAGTGGTCTTCTGGGGCTGCTGCGGGCATCACCGCTGTATTCGGCTTAGAAGAGGAAATTCTGCCCTATCAATTAGTAGATGAATCATTCCTTGATGAAGCTCAATTAAGAACTTTAAAGAAAAAACTGGAAGCAAGTGGTAACCCGACGGCATTTCCCAATACTTCAATTTTCAATCAGGATTGGGAGGATTGGCAATAGTAGTTGCCAGCATTAGACTGATTGCACAAATTATAATTGACTACCAAGAGAAAAGGACAAAGGCGCGTAGTTAATAAAGGGCGCGCAAAGACAGGGCGTATGCTCAATGCGAAGCATCGCATCTGCCCCCTGCGGGAGCTGTGCTTTGCCAGTCGTCTTCGACGACGAAACAATAAATACAGCGGTGTGCAAACAAGCTAAGTACAGTTATAAGTTCCAATCTCAATGAACAAGCAAAATAAGTGTACTTAATAAACCTGAACACCGCTATAGTTCCCAAGATAAGTTGAGCAATATCTGTGGGGGCAACAAGTGGCTTGAACAGTAACCAGGAAGGGGAGTAGAGAAAACAGCCTCTCCAAACAGGAGAAACTGTTGAAAAAAGCTGAATTTAGATAAAATTGACAGTGGTTGTTTTTATATTGGAATTTTGTAAACTACGATATCTAATATTTTTCCAGTGGAAGTCGTTACCTGAAATCCTTCAATAATCTTACCACCCAAAGATTCTGGTATCTTACGGCTAGCAACATTTCGGCGATCTACTGGATAAACAAAATAATCAATATTAATATTATTTTTTGACCACTTAACTAGGGTACGAACAGCTTCACGTCCATAACCTTTTCCATGGGCATTTTTTTTGAGCCAAATGCCGAGTTCTGGAGTCTTGACTTTATTTTCACCATGAAGACCACAATTTCCCAAAAATTCTCCCGTGGTTTTAGACACAACAACAAACTGTAGATTATAGCCAGCTTTTATACCACTTCTGCTTTCTGTTATAAAATTACCTGTTTCCTCGATGTTTTTGGCGGGAGAAGGAATCATGTATTTTGTAACTTCATCAGTAAATTCTCGAAAAATATCTTGTTCAAACTTACTATCGATAATTAACAATCGTATTCGCTCGCCAGTAATGACAAGAGAGAGTAAATCTGGTTGAGAGGGACAAAAATTAAATGTGTCCATTCTAAGTACAGGACAAAAGTTGAAAGGGGAGACAGAAAAAGGGTTTGATGGAAAGTAACTACACTTTAACAAAGAAACCCATTTAGATGAATCTAAAGCTGATTTTCTTCAATCTCTCCAGTTTTTGTTCTGTACTTAGAATAGCTACAACAAAATGTTATATTTTAGCCCTAAAATCGATAATTTTAATTCGTGTAAGGGTTTTATTGATTACTACTCCAGTTGATCGGCAAAGGCAACGGAGTATCTAATGAATCGCTAGTCTTGGATAGTGGCTCTGTAGCCTGATCTAATACCTTTTCTACCCGATCATAAATTTCTTGTGCTTGTTCTGGGGAATTACCAATGCTGGTTAAGCCAAGCTTGCCAAATTCTGATAATGCCCCCATAAGATGAAATACTGTGCCAGTGCGGCTACTGCTATCAAAATGCAATCTTTCTTGGGCAATAATATCCATCAGATCGTTAGGAAGCAAGCCCCGATACTGTTCTTTTTGCAGATTATCGGTAGAAATATAGTACTTTTCTTGATTTTGCTGGCTAAAAAACTTACCCGTATCGTAATCAAATGCACCATTGGTAAGGAGTCTGAGGGTCATAAAAGGATGGGTAGTACCTCCCTTACGCAGATTGATTTCGATCGCCTGAATATCCCATTTTTTTGCTTCGGGATCTCCCACGGCAATAAAATCAACACTATAACGCTCGATCGCTCCTTTTGCTGCCAATACTTCTCCTACTTTTAAGCCCAACTCCTGTAGCTGATAGCGGTAGTCAGCATCGGCAGGGAAGTAACAACCCTCATATACCTGACCATCAACACCTCCTAAGATCTGATCGTGGGTAGAGACAATTTCTACTTCTCCTGATGGTCTGATGTAACCCTGAACGCTCGGCGATCGCTTGATCTCTCCTTCAACAAAAGCCTCAACAATTGCCCCTAATTCGGGAATACGGGCAGCAAAGGTGTCCCAGGTTTCTCCAGCCCCTTGAAAGCTCATTTTAGCTAGCTGTTGTTTTAATGCCGCTTTGGTAACAGACTCGTCACTCTGCTCTGGAACAGCATCTTTTATTGGTCTAAGATCTAATAAAGCGTTTCCTTCTCCCGAAAAACCCTCGTTGAGCTTGACCACAATTCTTTGTAACCCTGGCTGTCTTCGCCACAGTTGCCATAACTCCTCAATCAAGTCGCTCACATTCTTAACCGTGTAGCTACCGTCAGGATGAGGAATACCCGCCTCGGCAAAAATACGCCGACTACCACTTTTTGAACCCCACATAAGTACTTCAGGAGATGCTGCCAACAAGGGAATTCCTAATTCTAAAGAGAGCTGTTGCTCTAACTCGGTAGAGTTATAACAAACCATATAAGACTTATTGGGACGTAATGCCCGACGAATCTTTGCCACCAGTCGCGGACGTTCTAAAATCTTTTGGGTGAGGGGTTTGAGAGAACCGTCATAGATACTAACCAATAATAAGCGATCGCGAGCATGGGAAAAAGGAATTCCAGGCAGCAGTTGCAGATAATAATCAATTACAATCGGACATAGAGGTAAAGCAGTAATATAAATGACCCTAGTTAAGGGATTACGCAGCCGTATCAAAGAAAATAATAATCTTTCTTCGTAGTGTAAAAACCCTTCTACCTTATTTCCTACCTCTTGATCGACGCTAAAGGAAGGGACTACCAAAATATCATAGTCATCCTGGTCGAAAATATCGACACTCTGCCAAAGCCGACCCTCTTCAGGCGATCTTGTCCATTCTCTTAGCTGATTTTGTAGCTGTCGAAAACGCTCTGTTTCTGAATGACTATCTACCATGATGAGGGAAATTACTATATGACTATACTTTTAGGAAAACTCCAAGAAATATAGTAACTTGCTATCAATCTTAATGTTTTTGTCTGTTTCAAGAATTAATAAGTAAGAAGATTAAAAAGCAGTTGCGCGATCATTAACCATAGCAATTGCATCTTGGATAAAAATCTACTAAGCATTAACTAGGGAATACAGGTTTCCTGAAACAATGGATAAGATTGAAGAGTCTTAGGGTCTCGAACATCTAGATAAGACTGCTCTTGATTATAGTTGTGGATAGCAAAATGTAGCTGTAAAAATAGTCGAGGTTGATTTTGGGGAGGAGCACCTTTATGAAAGCAAAAAGTATCCTCGATAAATCCATATCCCGACTTTCCAGTTATGGTCAAAAATTGCTCTGGATCATAAACTTTTGCCAATTCTGTTTCAGGTTGAATACGACTTAGATAGTTGAGAACATGAGAGAGGGACTTTTTAACGTGACTACCTTTAATACAGACATGAGGTCCATTATCCAAGGTAACATCCGTTAAATAAAAGCAAAACCTCATACCAGAAACATCATCAATATCATAATGATAATAACGAAACTTTTGTTGCTCCCAATCAGATGATTCTCCCTCAACTGGAAAAGTCCAAAACAGGCTACTTCCGGTATACTTTGCTTGCTTGCCAATATACTTAGTAGCAATTTCTCTTAATTTGGGGTCGTTTACCAACTGAATAATTTGGGGGCAATCATGACTAATATTGAAATAACGCGCAACATAAAACGGCTGGGGAAAG
>JBCCDL010000408.1:0-5774 GCA_039030815.1 Cyanobacteria bacterium P01_A01_bin.83
CGCCGAAGCGGATGCGGATACTGAATCTACTGCAGAAGCGGATACAGATACCGATACAGATGCTGATGCTGATGTAGATACAGACACAGACGCCGAAGCGGAGACTGATACTGAATCTACTGCAGAAGCGGATACAGATACCGATACAGATGCTGATGCTGATGTAGATACCGACACAGACGCCGAAGCGGAGACTGATACTGAATCTACTGCAGAAGCTGATACTGATACAGATACAGATGCCGATGCTGATGTAGATACCGACACAGACGCTGAAGCGGAGACTGATACTGAATCTACTGCAGAATCTGATACTGATACAGATGCGGATAGTTCTGGTGATTCAATCCTGGAAACTATCGATCTGACAGATTTAGGCGACCAAACAATTCAATTTACAGTCGATCGGGAAGCTGGTTTTGACAATTCTATTGGCTTTTATGAAGTTAATGAAGACGGTAGTGTAGTCGATCCTTTAAGCGGTGAAACGATCGCAATCGGTGATGCGGGATATCGGGATGCAGTAATAGCTAACAGTTTGGATTTTACTCTAGCTACGCCTGACGGTGAAACCACAGAGTTAACTACAGAACTATCTGGTGGCACACAATATGCTTCTTTCATTATTGCTAATGGTACCATTGACCAATTGTTAGACTCAGATAGTAGCAATGACCCTCAAATCTATTTCGGTTCTGCAAGCGCAAACCCTGATAATTTCGACCACATAATTGCCCTTGGTGATAACTCTTTCGGATACGAAGATATTGGTAGTAGTGGTGATGCAGACTTTAACGATATTGTAGTAGATTTCGAGTTTGTTTAATCAAATTTAATTAATCAAAATGCTGACTCATCAAATTAATAGTTTGGTGGGTTAGCTTTTTGTAAACAGAACAAGCAGATATTAAATTAAATGTCTTAACTTTAGCTAAGTTTAGCTATCAATTATTGCTATTTAAACAAACTGGAAAGTTAAAGTAGAAAAAATTCATTCTTGACTTTCCAGTTATAGTTTTAAAAATTTGGTAATCTAATTATCATCAGGATCAGATACAGGCTCTGCTGTCGCATTTTGCTGGGCGATAATAGCCCGCTTTTTCAATTTGATAGTGAGATAGCGAATTGCATCCTCACTCAAGCGCATCATTCTCTCTAGAGGCGCATTCTGTGAACCGTCAGCTTGATAATTCATTTGAACGTAAATACCATCTAGATATTTACCTACAGGATATGCCAGTCTTCTTTTGCCTTTTACCTGAACTTCAAGGTTTTCGGCACCATTATCGCTCAAATAATCTTTATACTTGTTGACCGATTCTCCCACCTGATCCTCAGAAAGATCGGGACGCAGGATATACATTAATTCGTAACTGTTACTCACTTGATTTATTCTCCTTGTGGACTAGATGGCTTTACAGGATAGCGATTTGTTCAAATCTGCAAGATGTTTCAATCGACCTGTGAAGCAAGGATCTACAATCTTACTATTAGTTGACACTTAATTACCAGAGTTGTAGTTATGTGAGGGCAGATTAACTTAAAATTGAGCTAGTCCAACTCTGTATTCTTATGGTCAACGTTCATCGGGACTCAGCGTACATGCGGGCAAGCCCTTTGTGATGCTGCGTTGACTTCGTCAAAGACGACTAATATTGAGTATATTCTTTTTTTAATTATTAATTTTTAAGCTTGATTTTGTTATGGCACAACGCTATGTCCGTATTAAGACTAACCGTGAGCAAATTTACTATGGTTTGCTCCAGGCAAATCGAAGTGTAGTTGTATATGATGCACCACCATGGTTAGGGGGACAAGAAACGGACATAGAACAGTCCGTCGATACATATCAAATATTGGCACCTTGTGTTCCCTCAAAAATTGTAGCAGTCGGCAAAAACTATCTCAAACATGCTTTAGAAATGGGAACTCCCGTGCCGCAAGAGCCGTTACTATTTCTTAAGCCACCTACTACTATTGTTGCCGACACCAAGAATATCTACTACCCACCTCAATCAAAACAAGTAGATTACGAAGGAGAATTAGCATTAATTATCGGCGATCGCTGTAGTTATGCCAATCCTGAACAAGCAGCTAAAAGTATCTGGGGTTATACAATTGCTAATGACGTTACAGCCAGAGATTTGCAGAAAAAAGATGGACAGTGGACAAGAGCTAAAGGATTTGATACCTTCTGTCCTTTAGGACCCTGGATTGTTCGAGAATTGAGCGTAGAGGCAAAGATTCAAACCTTTATTAACTATGAAGAGCATCCTCGACAATCAGCTACTATTAGTGACATGGTTTTTAGTCCTGAGACTTTGGTTTCCTATATTTCGCAAATAATGACCTTAACCCCAGGGGACATAATTTTAACGGGTACACCAGAAGGCGTGGGAGCAATGCAATCTGGAGATACAGTCAGAATAGAAATAGAGGGGATCGGTTCTCTTTCCAATCAAGTTACATCAGCGGTGCTTTCTCCCTCTAATCCTTGATCTAAATTAATCAATGGTAATTAATGATTTACGTTTACAGCAACCTACGGTCAGGATTTCATTGGTTAAAAAAATATAGTGGGGCTAGTCCCAATTTTGCCTGCATTTTTGGTTTTACTGCCACAGGTTTAATTCCAGGCATTTCCGCCGCAGGAGCAACCCCAAGCGATCGGGAATATACGGCGATCGCTGATGCGGAATTTTTGGTTCAGGGAGTCGTTCCTCATTATGATCACCCCTTACCAATTCTAGAAGCGGGTATCTCCCCTACCTTTATTTCTCGTGCCCTAGTCGAAGCATTGAAGATCCCCACTTATCTCTTTGACGCTGGCTTATTTCACAAACCATCAGTTAAAACTATCGATCTTCAAGGTATCCCTGCTGAATGTGTTTCCTCTGGTAACGCTATGTCTGTTGAAACAGTACAGCATCTATTTAATCAGGGTTTATTATGGGGAGCTAAACTATCCCAGACAGCCGACTACTTGATTATCGGCGAATGTGTCGTCGGCGGAACAACCACTGCCCTTGCTCTGTTGATGGCTTTAGGTATTGATGCCAGGGGAATGGTCAATAGTAGTCATCCTAGCTGTAATCATGCTCAGAAATGGTCAATAGTCCAAGCTGGCTTATCTAATGCCAATATTAATCTTCAGTCCTGTCCGCCGCTTAAAGTAGTAGCAGCTATCGGCGATCCGATGCAAGTAGTCAGTGCTGGTATGGCGATCGCTGCTAGTCGTCGAGGGGGAGTGATGTTGGCAGGAGGAACTCAAATGCTGGCGGTTTATAACTTAATTGAAGCGATCATTAATTACTATAATGTTTCGGCTCAGTTATCTCAAATTGTGGTGGGAACCACACGCTGGGTTGCTGAAGATCCCACAGGCAACACAGTTAAGTTGGCAAATTTGATTGGTGGAGTCCCGTTGTTAGCTACAGGTTTGAGTTTCTCTGCTTCAAGATATCCTAGTTTCCGTGCTTATGAGAAGGGATATGTTAAAGAGGGCGTTGGTGCAGGAGGCTGCGCGATCGCATCTCAACTAAAACAAAATTGGACTTCCACTCAATTGATGACCATCATTGAAACTTTATTTGCTAATTATCGGAACTTAAGAATGGATTCTGTAGGTTAATAATTGCTCTTCTAAAGCGGCAATACGGTTATAGGCTGCGGTCAGTTGTGCCGTCAAACGTCGAATTTGAGTTTCAGGAGCCAAATTGTCACTGCTAGAATTAGTGGTGCTGCTGCTGCTAGTATCATCTATCAAAATATCTTTGTGAGTCAGTTGATATTCTGATTCATTCTTTTTGGGTACGAAATTAGGTGAGCTAGAGGCAAAATTGGGTAAGGAATAAGATTCTTGTTCAGCGCGCTTTACCTGCTGAGTGTTTAATTCTTTTACTTGAGCGCCAATTTCTTCAATCAGCTCGTGAAGCCGATCTATCTTGTCTCGTAAATCACTAATTTGTATCTGTAATGTATCCATATAACTTCTAAAGATTAAATCATTTTTACTCTGCTTTAATGCTAGAAGCATTGTTAGCATTAATTGCCACTATTCCTGATTCATTTAACAATTGCTCAACGTATTTTTATGAAGATTCTCATTTTACTGATAACTACTAATCGCAAGGCATAATTCCCTCAAAATAGCTTGTAAAATTCAGTAACCGAATATACTTAGCTATTACTTACTCTAAGTAAATATACCTTGTTCTATTTTTGATTATTTCTTCACTTTGGAAACAACAATGAACTACCAATTATCGCGCCGTTATTTTCTACAAGCAAGCAGTCTAATTGCTTTAAACCAGCTTGCAACGGGCTGTAGCAGCTCAGAAACAACAACTCAGGTTCTATTTTTACAAAACTCAATTCCACCACAGCTAATTAGAGATTTTCGCCAAGTAATTTATCAACCGATAAAAGTTGATTTTAAACCCCAAACCCAGCTCCGACAAATCTTTAATTTGCTTTATACGTTAAACAAAAATCAAAAGTCAGATCAAAAGGCAAAAAGTTTCTTTAGTAAAATATTTAACAAATCTGTAGTTTATCCCAGTTTGAGTACTTTAGGAGATGCTTGGTTAGCAACAGCAATTAGGCAAAATCTCATTCAACCTTTATCTATCAATAGCTTTACAAATTGGCAACAATTACCCCAAAAGTGGCAAAACTTAGTGCGCCGTAATAGTCAAGGAGATTTAGCCAAAGATGGAGAACTTTACGGGGCTCCTTATCGTTGGGGAAGTACAGTAATTGCCTATAGAAGTGATAAATTAAGCTCAGTTCCTAGGGACTGGAAAGATCTGTGGCAGCCTAAATTGCGCGATCGCCTTTCTTTACTCGACTCGCCACGGGAAGTAATTGGTTTAACTTTAAAAAAACTAGGAGAATCTTATAATACAGATGATTTGGATTCTGTAAATAATTTATCAGTAGAACTATCAGCTCTCCATCAGCAAGCAAAATTATATAGTTCGGATCATTATCTTGAACCTTTAATTTTGGGGGATACCTGGGCGGCAGTAGCTTGGTCAACCGATATCATTCCCCTACTTAAACGCTATCCCGAAATTAAATTTGTTATTCCCCAATCAGGAACATCCTTATGGGCAGATCTCTGGGTACAACCAAAAACACCTGAGACTTCATCAATAGCTAATAGTGATCAGCCGACAGCAATTGAGCAATGGATTGACTACTGTTGGCAACCACAAGCAGCAAAGCAGATATCTCTATTCACTAATGGCATCTCACCAATATTATCCTCTCTGGGGTCAGCGGAAATACCCCAGGATCTCCAAGAGAACGTGTTTCTCAAAAGTGTGATGTTAGATTCTGAGCAACATGAGTTTCTTTTACCTTTATCCTCAGAAACACAACAGCAGTATCAAGATTTGTGGATCAAAATTCGTTCTTAATTGATCAAGATAATGCTCAATGCTCAATGCTCAATGCTCAATGTTAAATGATGAATATTCCTTGGCAAGAAGTTAAAGATCGCTTTAGACAGATCTGGGGTTATGAAGATTTTAGGAAGCCTCAGGGAGAGATTATTCAGACTCTTTTAATAGGTAAAGATGCCCTGATAATTTTACCTACTGGCGGCGGTAAATCTATTTGCTTTCAGCTACCAGCACTTTTACAAACAGGATTAACCATCGTTATTTCTCCTTTAGTAGCGCTGATGGAAAATCAGGTCAAGCAACTACAAGATTTAGGATTACCTGGAGCATTATTGCATAGTGAATTACCTAGAAACCAACGCCAGA
>JBCCDL010000409.1:0-5758 GCA_039030815.1 Cyanobacteria bacterium P01_A01_bin.83
ATTACTCCCCCAGAAAAATCTGTTACCTTAGCCGCAACTCCTCATACAGTTCCTCAAATGTATGACAACGTGGTTCCCATGTTGGCAAACCAAGAAATTTCCTGGTCAATTGTTCAAGTCAACTAATCTTTTGCAGTTATAAAATAAATTAGATGCATAAAAATCATAATTAACCCTAATTTGTAAATTTTAGTAACTGTTGCTACAAATTTGTCTAAAGTTAGATGCCACCATGAAAAAAATATTCAAATGATTGATACATGAAAGATTGGGCATCTCTTTTAATTCCTGCGGTTTTAGGCTTAGTTGCTGGAACAGGTCACGGTATCGTTTCCCATTACCAAGACTTACCCTTTTCTTTGTCCGAACAGGTTATTGAATCTTTCAGTGGCAATAGTTTTGACGAAATATAGAGTTTGACGACAATGGTAATCATTGTCAAAGCATTAAAAGTTTATAATAAGTAGCCGTTGTTACAGTTTGCCGTTAAATAATATAAGCAAAGATTTATATTAACTATCGAGGTTGTAACAAATGCGGTTACGAACACAAAACGAAAATATATTAAGTACCTATAGTCTGGTAGCAGTTCCCTTGATTGCTTTGACTACATTTGTTGTGGGCTATACAGCTTCCCGCGCTCATTTAAGCCAAACCCAGAATAATAATGTAGTAAACGACGATTATAATTTCGTAGTTCCTCATCAAGGTGTCATGTGGAGCGATTTTGGCGGCTAGTTTGTCACTTCGCTATTAGAGATGTCTGGAAATTAGCTTATTTAACTTAAAAAAGCGATCGCATAAACTAACTGCGATCGCTTTTTTATTAGCTTTAATTCTAATTTTGATTTACTTGCTGGTATTTTTGTTTATAGCACATAGCAAAACAAACCTAGTTCCTTAAACTTAAAACACCATTGACCAGAGGATAGGATAATCTGGGGCATCAACTGCTTAATACTAGGCTCAATCTTAAGTTGATTTTGAGCGGCAGCATTAGAAGGTAAAACATTGATGGCAGAAATACTAATAGCCAGAAAAATAGAAGATAGTCGCTGGTTCATGATTTAGAAAAGCAGGTATGAGGGAGTTAGTCAGGGATTTAAAAGTATAAAGCCAGTATAAAGTTACCAATCAAGACCTTCAGTGATTAGTATCACTCAATTAATATGAAATACTTAAATCTTTGCTACGAATAGATGACTAGGGGATTGGGGATTAGGAAACTTAGGGACTGGTACAACCGAAGGATCTCCCTATCTCCCTATCTCCCCATTACTTGATTTGTATCATTCTTGTTTCTATTTTAAGCTATTCCTATATGCGGCGATGCTTAGAACCAAACGCCTTTATCCTTTATCCTTTATCCTTGCGAGCAGATAGTTATATGCTGTAAAAGGTTGAAACAATAAATGATACCTTGATTTGCAAATATCTATGAAGCCTAACATCGAAGCTATTTCTGCTCTACCTAATGGCACAGACCCTAATTATCTATTAGTGGTGTTACACGGTTGGGGAGCCAATTATCAAGACTTTGTTCCTTTCGCCAAAGTGCTAAATTTCCCAGGCTTCGGCTACATGTTTCCTAACGCCCCCTTCGATCATTTTCAAGTACCTGGGGGTAAAGCTTGGTATGCTTTAGAAAATAAAGATTTTACAGGATTAAGCGAAAGCAGACAGCTATTGCTGGAATGGTTAAACTCTTTAGAAGCAGCTACAGGAGTTCCCTTAACTAAGACGATTATGGCAGGATTTTCTCAGGGGGGAGCAATGACTCTAGATGTTGGCTTAACTTTACCTCTGGCTGCGGTATGTAGCTTTAGCGGCTATTTACATTATCAGCCACAAGCAAGCGAAAACCAGACGTTTCCTCCAACCTTAATTGTTCATGGGAAGCAAGATTCTGTAGTCCCGTTGCAGGCTGCCCTAAAAGCACGAGACGAGCTAACCAAGATTGGCGTGACCATTGACTATCACGAATTTGACATGGCGCATGAAGTAAACGAGTCAGCCCTAGCATTATTTAAGCAGTTTATTACCGAGCAAGTGATTAACTGATTTTATACACTACATGCGGCACATCCACGCCTTTGTTGCTCTGTGATTAGCGGGTAGTAGGTAGTAGGTATCTAACTAACAACTAATAACTAAAATCCGAAACCAAAAACGCTAATTTTCGGTACGTACTACGTGAGGTCAGTGATTAATTAGTCGTTCCTCGTTCCTCGTTCCTCGTTCCTTACTCCTTATTTATTGCTCGTATAAAATTTGCTCAAAACAGAATTGTCCTACTTCAACTAGTGCCGTTTCCGCTTCAGGATCGGTGGAGGAAGCGGCGGTAAGCTCTTGAAATTCGGCAAGGTCGTATTGCTGCTCAAATTCATTGATTGTACAATCACATAATGTTTCTGCTTCGGCTGCGGCTAAACCTTCTTCCATTGAAGTCTGGATACATTCTTGATTGTAACTTTGCACAAATTCTGCTGGATACTGATTAGCAGACGGTTGAGGACTATTGTTATCCTGAGCAAAAGCTACACCACTGATGGAGAGTAAAGACAGACTAAACAGAGAATAAAAAAAATATTGCATAGCGATCGCAGTATGATTAATCGTACATTGGCTCTTGTTAGATTAACAGCCAATTGTATATTTTTTAGATGGTTATTGCCTACTCGATGTTCCGCATCAAAAACTAAATACCCATGATTAGTAGTTCCCAAGTCAAGCAAAAAGCCAGAGAAATTGGATTTCATCTAGTAGGTATTGCCACAGTCGATCAGCAACATCAGGATCGAGCAGCAGCACATCTTGAGCATTGGTTAGTTTTGGGGTATCAAGCGGAAATGGCGTGGATGGCAAATCCCCAAAGAGCAGATATTCGAGCCTATATGCCCGAAGTGCGATCGCTAATTTCGGTGGCACTTAACTATTACACTCCTAAGCAACACTCTGATAACCCCAAGATAGGTAAAATTTCTCGTTATGGATGGGGTCGAGATTACCATAAAGTTGTGGGGAAAAAGCTTAAAGCCTTAAGTCACTGGTTGCGATCGCAAGATCCTGAGATCATTACACGCTACTCGGTGGATACGGCACCCATCCAAGATAAGGTTTGGGCGCAACGAGCAGGTTTGGGCTGGATTGCTAAAAATGGTAACTTGATTACTCGAAAATATGGTAGCTGGGTGTTTTTAGGAGAAGTTTTGACTAATCTCCAGCTAACCCCAGATACCGCTCATACTAGCCATTGTGGCACCTGTTCGCGCTGTTTAGAGGCTTGTCCCACCAATGCTATCGTCAAGCCTCATGTAGTGGACGCCAATCGCTGTATTGCCTACCATACGATTGAAAACCGTGAGCCTGAATTACCGCCCCAGATTGCTGATAAATTATCAGGATGGGTGGCAGGATGCGACATTTGTCAGGATGTTTGCCCCTGGAATCAACGTTTTGCCCAAGAAACCGATATTAGCGATTTTCAGCCCTACCCTGCCAATATAAATCCCGAATTAAATCAGCTAGCAAATCTGGAGCAGACAGAATGGGATCAACGTTTTAGAGCTTCTGCCCTAAGAAGAATTAAGCCTCAGATGTGGCGGCGTAATGCTCATGCTAATCTAATAAATATAGAGAAGTAACTGTTATGCTGGCTATTTAGGTATAGAAATTTCTATTAACTACGTCTAATGTGAATTAAAATTCCTTAAAATTAATGTCTCGGAGTATCTATCAAAGGTAAATTTATTTAAGTAATGCTTTTTTATGCTGATTTGATATTTATCTTAAAGCTAAGAGCTAAAAGCGCAGGTCTTACGCCCAATCCGCCTCGATGCGAGGCTGCGACGCTACGCGTCGTGCAGCTAAAAGCTACGAACTAATAACTTTTAAGCGAAGCTAATTCACATCAAGCGTATTAACTACAATTACTTTACTAAGTTAATAATTATTATATTGAGGATTCAATGACTGCTAAGGCAATCTTATTTGATTTTGATGGTACCATTGCGGATACGTACCAGGCGATCGCTACTATTACTAATCAATTATCTAGGGAATTTGGTTATAAGGCATTAAGCCAAGAAGAATTATTATTAATCAAAAATTTAAGCTCTCGTGAAATTGTTAAACGCTCTGAAATATCTATATTCAAGTTACCTTTTTTGGTCAGGCGGATCCGCTTAGAATTGAATAAAGAAATTGCCGAACTAGAGCCAATTCCAGATATCACTCAGGTTTTATTCAAACTAAAAGATTTAGATTTTACTCTAGGTATTGTCACTTCCAACAATCATGATAACGTCAATATCTTTTTAAACAAGCATAATTTGACTGAGCTGTTTGACTATATATATCCAGGAACAGCTATTTTTGGCAAACATCGAGTCATAAATCAAGCTATTAAAGAACACAAGCTCAATAAAGCAAACGTAATCTATGTCGGTGATGAAACTAGAGATATTAGATCCGCTAAAAAAAGCCAAATTCCCATTATTTCTGTAAGCTGGGGCTTTAACGCCGTCGAAATTTTAAGCCAACACCAGCCCGATTATTTAGTCAATTATCCTCCCGAATTACTAAGAGCGATCGCTCTGTGGCAACCCTCTCGATCAACAGTTAATAGTTAAAGACGCTTAAGTAAGGCAGTTAATATCCTAGTTTTTGTTCATTGTTCATTGGTTAATAGATGGTAGATAGTAGCAAGCCAAAGTATCTGTTATTTGCTCAACATGGGTGGGCTGATACAGGAGATCAGATTGGTAATTTGGCTTCATCAGCCGCAGACTGCCAGACGTTGACCATAGCCCCTAGTCTAGGATGGCTCAAAACTTTTATCAGAATCCAGGTTTTAGTTAGACAGTTAGAAGACATAGCTACAGAAGTAATCCAAGATTATCCCGAAACTCCAATTAAAATTTTAGGACATTCCATGGGTGGGCTAATCTGGCTTGAGGTCTTGAATCGCAACCCGCAATGGTGGAGTAGAGTTCACTCATTCATTTTGTTAGGTTCTCCTGTAGGAGGCTCTAATATAGCTCGTATAATCGATCCTTTAGGTATTGGTATCGGTACTGCTGGCGATCTAGGCAAAAATCGCCGTAGTATGGCAACTAAAATTGCTCAGAAAATTCCCCTTCTTTCCGTTGCTAGTGATATCGGAATGGGGACTGATGGCTTAGTGACAGTGGAAAACACTAAATTCGATTATAGTAATTGGCTATTAATCTCAGATATTGCTCATAGTGCGATGAGATATGACCCGCGAATCATTCCTATAGTTCAGCAATTTTGGGCAAATCCGAACTTAGGCTACTCACCAGAAACAACCAAGGCTAATCAGTTAATTCAGCGTTTACGCTCTCTACCAGGGATGACTGACGCTGATTATCACGATTTGGGGCGATCGCAAATTGTTGCCCGTTTTGCCAATAACCTTACCCTACGCAGGTGGCATAACCTTTGGGGAGTAAATCATGTTTATCTCTGCCAAGAGCAACGCTGTCTCTATGCTGGCTATGTTGGCTGGCTTCATATCAGGAGTTTACATCAATTTATTAAGGAAATACCAAATGATGGATTGTAAAACATGCTGAAAGTTTTTTTAAGAAATTACTTGACAAACTTGGGTGTAAAGTTGTTATTATATCTATGTTGTAAAACGTTGGGGTGTCGCCAAGCGGTAAGGCAGCGGTTTTTGGTATCGCCATTCCTAGGTTCGAATCCTAGCACCCCAGTTTAATCGAACAAGTCTTTA
>JBCCDL010000410.1:0-5755 GCA_039030815.1 Cyanobacteria bacterium P01_A01_bin.83
AAACCTAGACCATGTTCGATGGCTGCTTTAAGGGCTTCCTTTAACTGTTCAATCGTTAGACTATTGTTAGTTTTGTTCTCATTAAGATAAATGCGACCTGTTTCTCCCTCACTTTGACTGTGACCAGCAAAAAAAAGAATGTCCCAGCCTTGAGTATTCCATAGCTCTTGATTGAATTCCTGGCGAGAGGGATTGACCAGAAAAACGGTTTCTGCATCCTGTACGCTGTTTAAAAACTTTCTTTCTACCTCCAAATCGATACCTTTACTATTACCCAAAACCGCCAAAATTCTGACTTGTTCTCTCCTAACTGTGGACAGCGATCGCTTAATTCGCTTGTACTCAGGTCGCGATATAGCAGCTTCAGAGCAATAATAATCTTCAATAAAATCCCAACAATGCCAAGGTAATTTTCGGATCTGTTGATCATTAGTCTCAATAATGACCCGAACTTCTTCACTGGGGTCTAGTTGCGATCGCAACTGTCTTTCAATATTGAGAAACTCCAATGATTTGAGCCAATCATTGAAGCTCTGGTGCAACTTTTGACTTAACTTATCAAAACTGACTTCGGAAACATGAGTAACGTCTCCTTCATCAATTTCTAGCTCATCATCATCTTCAGATGTCAATCTAGGAGCAAGAACTAAACGACTGCACATAGCTTTGTAAATCAAATGCCAGCTCCTGTAGGATTCAGCTAGAGTAGTCGCTGGGGGAAGACTGCCGATAAATTGCTCTGGTTGAGGATAACCTGCTGCCCATAATTGAGCAGTAACCCTGGGAAATCCCTCATATAAGCTACCATTCCCTAAGTTAATAACGACTGACTTGCTCATTAAATTAATACAGCATGTACCTAGAAGTATTATGCAATTGGGTTAGACACAGTAGAGCATAAACCAGATCCAACACAAATTCCAGACTTGCCGAATCTCAGACTATCAATTTCTCATTTAGTATGGGGGTTCCTGTTCATCATACTCTACTACCTCATTATTACATGCGGCACAGAGCCGAGTGGCTGTGTCTAACCCCAATACCTCATTCCATTTTTAAATTAATTAAGCCTGCTTGCTTACCTGTGACCAAGAATATGTATATTAATCTTAGTCGCACTAGGTACTTATTAAGATCATAAAGATCATTAAAAAACTCATATGTAGCCCCATTATCTTTAAATTTCTGGGGATTAAAATAATCTGAAATCAAAAATATAGGAAAAATGATGCAGGCGATCGCTTGGCAAAACTAACTTTAATACTGGAGAACTTTAATAAACCTTCTCCATACTTGCTATTAGTTTTTTGTTCCACGTTAAGCTAAATCCGTGGAGTTAGATTGATAAGAAATGCCACGATATAGCAGTTGCATAATTTTCTTCTAAGTTGATTGTTATTACTTATATGAAATACTTAAATATTTGCTACAAATGAAATTATCTTGATTGGTGTTTAGCGGTTAATGGTTAGTGGTTAGTAAAAACTCATTACTCATTACTCATTACTCATTACTCATTACTCATTACTCATTACTCATTACTCATTACTCATTACTCATTACTCATTACTCATTACTCATTACTCAGTTCAATACGTAGTGTTCTTTTTTAGATTTCATATTAATAGCTGCTCAAGAAACTGACTTATGCACTTATAGATATTGCTTGAAGATTCTGCTTGAAAAATTACAGCATAATTTTCAAGCAATGCGCTCATTCCGCGGTCAATTAATAACTTAATCAATATTGTCAGAAAGGTTTCTGTCCCCGATAATTTCCTGGGGAAACATAGCGACAGACCAATCGATAGTTGCCATCGCCACCATCAACCCCAGCACATCCCACTAGGGAAGTATTTTTCCAGACTATTTGGGTGTAGTGTCCTACATCAGCCCAGTTGCCTGTAGAGCTAACATTGGGAAAAGTGCCATACCTGAAATATTTTTTTTCACTACCCCAAGCATCAACCATTTGTGTAAAAGAAAACCTGCGGGAAGTCCCCATCCAAAGATTTTCGCCTTGCCCTTGAGTTTGACTATGTTTAAAAGCTCGATTCCGTGACAGGTAATTTGCCCATTGTCCTGCTTGTGCTGCTAATTTATTTGACCACCTAAGAGGAGGAAGACCAACTTGTGAACGGTATTTATTGTGAGCATTGAGGATTTCTTGTGCCATAGACATAATTTGTTTCTCCTGATTGATGTATTTTTTAATTAGACCTTTTGCATAAATACGAATTTTTAAGGTTTCAGCGATTAGTATTAATTTTCTAAATCCCACATCCTAAATTGTGTTTGGGCATTTACAAAATTATTCGTGCAAGAGGTCTAATGATAGTAGTAAGGCGAAATTTGGTCGGTTGTTGATACATGTTGGTCATGTTCATGAAATTATTTTTTGGTTGTTTAGTTAAAAGAAGTATGACTTTTGCCAACCTCGTTACTGTTTACTAAATGTCAATGAAATCTACTTATGCGCTTTTTACTTTAGAAATAGGAATTGATATTATGTATTTGTATTATTTGATGTTTTTCAAAGATAAATTCGCCATAGTCAACCAAGCTATCAATTCCGATAGAGTTAAACCAAATTTCAGCTACTAACCACAGAGTGGTTTTGAGTAGCAATTTTTTCCATCGCACATTCATTGGTTCTCTCCTTTTGAAATCAAACAACATTGGTTGTCTTAGCCAAAGTCTTGTGAAAAACAGATTTACTTCAGCTTTGATGTTTATTTAGATAAACTTTGGTTAACCTATGCAGTTGATGTTGAGATGTAAAACTGCACAAGTTAAAAATGCTGGCATTTATTATTTAACGTGAGTTTTGGATAAGCTCAAGTCCCTATAAACCAATCAATTGAGAAAGCTTATGTTTCAGTCAAATTCAACAATTTGAGCGCCTCGTAAATCTGTATAAAGCTTATGGATTATGGCTTATGGCTATCTTAGCTAACTAATGTTCTTAACAAAAACTAGCGTTATTTAAAGTCTGTGTGACAAATTAAATCTATAAACGATCGCCTATGATAGCAAATTTTTAGATTTTGCTGAATACACGTAAGTACTATTAAAGATAACTGAGCGAGAAGATCAATAAATGTTAGGAGAGGGCGATCGCTATGAATGCTGGGTCAAGATATTGGAAAATCTATCGAATCAGCCTTAGCAGGGAAAGAGTTGGCTACGAATATAGTCTAGTCCCATCTGCCCAGGGCTTTTTTCGACAAACCATATCTAAGGTTCTGACTATAAACGGTGAAGATATTCAAACTACTCTGAGTAATTATTTTCACAATCAAGCAAAATTTGATCTTAACCATCGTGCTGATGCAGGACTGTGTTTGCGGTGCTATGTTTCTCATCCCATTCTTAAAGCTTGTCAAAAAATAGCTAGTTTGTTTGCTAGTAATAAGTCTTTTTCCTACCAAGATTTATTACCATTTGTGCTTAATGATGATGGGCAAACTCAAATTATTTTAGATCGAGATGGCAAAAATCAACTGATTTTAAAGCAAGACGGCACAACCAAAACCAGTACTTTTGAGTTTTTTACGGTTAAGGTGCTGCAAACCTATAGCTATGATGCTCAAACCAAGATGAGTCTAGATAATTGGGCTTATTTGCAAACCAAACAAAATAGCGAACTCAGAAAGTTTTTATCGGAGTTTGGCTTCAAAGCCTTAAGTGACTGGGCTTTGCTTAATCGTGCTAGACCCAAGAAAATTGAACGATTATCCCAGCGCGATCGCTATATTGTAGAAGCATTCCATGCTATTTATCGTCGAGATCGCCGCCAGCAAAAGCAAAGGGGAATAAAGCGTTGCCCACAACCAAATGAGACTCAATTACAAGCTATGCTAACTTATTTAGCCGCAAACGGGGTTGTAATTGATTCTGGTGCTAAACTGCTTAGGGCACTCAAACAAGTAGCTATCCAGCTAAGAGATTATGATATCTGGAGTTCTCGGGAACCGTTAGAAGTTCAACAACCTGAGACAGGAAGTTATGTTTTAAGATCAGACTTGCCTCATGATTCAATTAGCGAAACAGATATTGAACGGCAGGAATTGAGACAGTTTTTACATCAGCAATTTCAGTTAGCTTTAACTAAGGCAATCGAACAAGAAATTCAAGCTACCATAGCTAAATTACGCAAGAGTAAGCGATATTCTCCCTTCGCTTCCCTATTTATTCCTGGTTTGCAAATATATTATGTTCAGGGTAAATCTCTAAAAGAAATTTTTCCCCAGTTGGGAATGACTAGTTGGGATCAAGCAAGACGAGTACTAAACCCAGGAGAACTTTTATCTCGGGTGAGGACGGTATGTGTACAACAACTCCTAGAACAGATTTTACAACTGGTTGAGCAAAAAGGTTTAACTCAAATTCCTCCTCAACCAGAATATTTAAAAGCTCTAGCCGAACAAATCGAAGCTTTTGCCGATGCTGAAGTTTTCCAAGGGGCAGTAGCAGAAATTAAAACAGGTAAAAATCGTTCCTTTAATAGTTTGTATTCTCAACGATTACGCTCGTGTTTAGAACAACAATCTAGTTATATGAAATACAAAAAAGAATGATACACATTATTCGTAGGGGCGAATCGCGAGGCGACCTTACAGAGTATTTATTTGTAGCAGATATTTAAGTAATTCATATTAATTATCCCTAGTTATCTTTATTCAGGAGAAAAATTATGGTTAGTTTTGAGGAACAGGAGACGGATTTAAGATTGTTGCTACCAGAAGTTATCTGGCTTGAGTCTGAACATTTTCAGCAGGCAACAGAGATTAGTAATCAGGCAACACTCGAAGGGCAGCAGTGGCAGACTTATCTCAATATTTTGGCACTATCAAGTTTTGAAACCTGGTTAAGGGCAAGAATCATGGACAAAGCAGTAAAGCGATCGCCAAATTTACTAGAGTCGGTATGTCGTCTTACTGTAGGCGAGTTTAAACTTAGCTTGATTGCTGTAGAGCAAGTACTGGATGAAGTAGTCAGTATTCCTCAAGATGCGATCGCTATGCCAGAATTGGCAACTCATTTTTATGTGGTGTTAGAAGTTAATGAAGAAGAGGAAGAAGTAATTATCAGAGGTTTTCTACGGTATGACGAATTGATCGCTTATCAAACCAGAGTCAATTTATCACCGCAAAACGGCTTTTATAATTTACCTCTATCTTTATTTGATAGCGAACTAAATCACCTTTTATTCTATTCTCGTTATTTAACCCCTGCTGCTATTCCTCTACCTGTAGTGGTGCCAGAAAGTCTTACCGCAGCGTTCGCTCAAACTATTAACTCTACTAGAACTAAATTAAGCCAGTGGTTAGAAGGAGTTTTAGCAGAAGGCTGGTCATCTGTTGAGAATCTAATTACTCCAGAAGCTAATCTAGCATGGAGTACCAGAAATAGCCCCCTAGGAGCGGGAGCTAAAAAAGGTAAGTTGATTAACCTCGGAATAAATCTCAAAGCAGAAACAGTGGCATTGTTTATCACTGTCACTCCAGAAGCTGACCAAAAGTTAGGAATTCTGGTGCAGCTATATCCCACAGGAGAAGCGAGATATTTGCCTTGTAATCTCCAGCTAACTTTGATTAGTAAAGCGGGGAAGACACTCCAATTAACTCAATCTAGAGAACAAGATAACTATATTCAATTGAAATCATTTAAAGGGAAACTAGGAACCCGCTTCAGTATTGAGGTAAGTATGGGGGATGTCAGCGTCAGGGAAGATTTTGAACTTTAGGCTCAT
>JBCCDL010000411.1:0-5737 GCA_039030815.1 Cyanobacteria bacterium P01_A01_bin.83
ATCTTTACTAAAAATATCCTCCAGTAGATTGCGACAGTTATTGCAGAAAGGAAGAGTTCGGGGAGCTTATAAAACTGGTAAATTCTGGCTTATTCCTCTCTATGATGGTCTGCCCTATGTTGAAAAAACCAAAAGAGGACAGGCGGGGACTTGGAAAACAGTAAAAAAGCCTCAGAAGACCACCATTAATATTAATAGCAATATAATCAGACAGAATATCAAAAAAAGTAAGGCAGAAAGAAAACCTGTAATCGCAGTAAAGGGAAAAGAAAAACATTACGTACACGAGTTAGAAATACCAGTACCTTGTAAGATTATTTACAATCCAGACAAGCCATTAGATTGTGGTGCCAGGGTTTGGATTGAGATTTTAAATTTCGATTTAGATTTAATTACTGGTTAGTTTAAGCTGTTAATCATTTAAATTGGGTATGTTTGAATTAGAAGAAAAACCGTCAAACCCTCCCTTTGTCTCCCTGTCCCCTTGTCTCTGGGTCAGTCTAAAAAGACAAGTTAAATACCTGACAGCTTATTGGCGTTTGGCAATCGCATTGAATTAATTACAAGCAATAAAAAAAAATAGCTGTTATTAATTTTTGATTTTTAATTACTAAAAAATATATCAATTATTAGGGAGATTACCAAAGTTACGATTCCAATTAATATGGGAGAAACAAATTGTACAGCTAGGAAGCTTGTCACGTGAACTAGACCCAAGTTCACGTTTCTTCCTTTGTGAGTTAAATATAAAACAACCGCTTTACTAGCAACTCCTACAATTGATGCCATACACAACAGAAAAATGAAAGCTGCAACTAATAACCATCCCAAGGATAAATCTCCATCTTTCTCTGTAAGATTGGTAACTCTTACTATGTCAAAAATGGTTAATAAAAGTATAGTAAACCAAAAAATACCATATATACTCAACCATTTTCTATTGGGCATTCGATGAGCTAATAAATAGAATAATATAGATATACCATATATAAATACTGGAAATAATAAAAAACCCATTGAAGAGTGAATATACGTAATGTAGATAAACTTATCCTTATAATACCCATGCAAATGTAATAGTTATCATTAGATTTATTTCATGAATCATAACTAATACGAAATATCTTTCTAGCTTTGCTAAACTCATTTCTAGATCAACGTCTGGAGTAATTAGTAATCATCTAATCAGTAATTCTTAGCTTTACCAAGATTACCATCAGTTTAAAACTGTAAGCGATCGCAGGAGTAATTCAGTAGCTTGATCTGCTGGTAAAGGTAAACTGATAAAGTAGCCCTGCATATAGTTGCAGTTCATAGTTTCTAGCAGATTTTTTAATTGTTCTGATTCTACTCCTTCAGCGACAATTTGGAGATTCATGCCAGCGCCTAAAGTAGTAATAGCATTGATGATTGCTAAGTTGCTAGAGTCAACACTAAGATCTTTAACAAAAGAACGGTCAATTTTGATGGTACTAAAGGGAAAGTCTTTAAGATAGCTCAGGGAAGAATATCCCGTACCAAAATCATCCATAGATAGAGAAATCCCCATGTCATTCAGTTGGTAGAGAATTTGTTTTGCCAGGTTGGTGTTACGCATGGTGGCTGTCTCCGTTATTTCCAACTCCAAACTATCGGGACTTAATTCTGTATGAGCTAAGATGTCAGTGACAGTCTGGACTAAATCGTTGTTGTAAAATTGACGCGCTGATAAATTTACCGAAACGATTAAATCAGGCAAACCCATATTTTGCCATGTTTTAGTCTGTTGACAAGCGGTTTTTAGCACCCAGGCTCCAATCTCAACAATTAAGCCATTTTCTTCTGCTAGGGGAATAAACAAATCAGGAGTAATGATGCCAAAGTGAGGATTTTGCCACCGCAGCAAAGCTTCCATTTTGACAATTTTGTTAGTGGAAACTTCGATAATTGGTTGATAGTAAAGCGTAAACTCTTGTTGGTCTAAAGCATGGTGTAAATAGTTTTCTAAATCAAGTAGTTGGTGAGCTTGAGAATTTAATCTGCTTGTATAGTGGTGATAATCATTGCGACCTTTTTCTTTTACCCAATAGAGAGCAACGTCGGCATTTTTTAGCAGAGTTTCCGCATCTTGACCATCTTCGGGAAACACAGCAATGCCAATACTGCTGGTGATGTGGAGATAATGTTTGTCTATATTAAAGCCAGGCTTAAGAGCCTCTAAAATTCTTTTAGCGATCGCAGTTGCATCTGCTCTACTATTAATTTGGGGCAACAGCAGCGTAAATTCATCTCCTCCCCAACGAGCAATAATATCTTGTTGGCGGACACACTTCTTGAGACGCTCAACTACATTTTTGAGCAGCAAATCTCCCACCGCATGACCTAAAGTATCGTTAATAGTTTTGAAACGATCTAAATCTAGGAACATCACTGCCAAAGATTTATTAGTTGATTCAACTTGGCTTAGAGCTTGGGCTAATTCGCGATCAAATAAAGTGCGATTGGGTAAATTGGTCAAAGAATCATGGAAAGCTTGGTGTTGAATAATTAATTGCGCCTTGTTATGTTCAGTAACATCGCGAAAACTCCATACCTGACCAATTTTTGATTTTTGGAGTTGTTGTACCTGACAATAACACTCTAAAGTTTTGCCGTTTTTTAACTTGAGAGAATTGAAGCTATCCAAGTTGAGTTGAGCATATCTTTCCTTAAGACTATTAGCATAAGGTTCAGCAAGCTGAGATGAAACTTGAGTTAATATCTCTTCCCTATTTAGGGAATTACTGTGAGGTAGTTCCCAGAGATCGACAAACTTTTGATTATAGTTAATTACCTGACCCGCTTCGTTTAGTACCAAAATACCATCAGCCGTCGCTTCTAAGGTAGCTTCTAGTAAGGAAACGGCACTTTCTAACTGGTGATTTACCGACTGCAAAATTTGATTTTGTACGGCTAATTGCTGTTCTTGATCGAAGCGTTTAAGAGCTTCTCTGACCGTCAACATGAGATCGGTTTCATCCCAGGGTTTAGTCACATAACGGTATAATGCCGCAGCATTGACTAAATTACCTACTGCATCAGCATTAGCTTGCCCTGTCAGCAAAATTTTTAGAGTATGGGGATACTGTGCATGAAGTTCGATCAGCAATTGATCTCCCGTCATTCCTGGCATAATTTGGTCAGAAATAACTAAAGGAATGTCAATGCCTTCAGCCACTAATTCCCCGCAAAGAGCGATCGCTTCTGTACCACTATCTACTAGTTCAATATCATAATTTTGTCCTAAGGAACGTTTAAGCTGTTCTCCCAAGCTGCTCAGAATTACAGGTTCATCATCAACACAGATAATTGCAGCTTTATTAGGATCAATATTGTTTAGCATAATTTCTTAGTCTTGAGCAGAGCTTACAGTTCGATTACTGCTCATATAAATTATTAGTTTGAAAATTTATTAAAGCTTGCCATTGCTATTGTTAATAACTAAACAAAATGACAGCAAAATATATTAACTACTAATTTCTACTTTATTAATAAATTTGGCAAATGACGACCTTGATTACCACTAACTTTTTAAAGATATTAAATATTAATTGCCTATAGCAGTTCTCATATTTTTAGATAGTTTTATTTCTTAAAGCATAACTATAATTATGTCAACCAGAATATTGCTTATTACTAACTGACATATGCGCAGTACGTACCAAAAACTAGTGTTATTAGTCGTTAGTCGTTAGTTGTTAGTTGTTAGTCGTTAGTGGAGTCCCTACTATATGAGTCACAAAGCGCCTTTGTTACTGCATGCGGCAAACTTTCGCCTTTGCTACTTCCTACTAATCATAAATCAACGAGTGCGTAACATCAGTTACTAATAAGTCACCGTTACACCGCTGTACAAAGGCGATTTGGTGAGTTAGTGCGGTGCAGCACGCGGAGCGTGCAAGCGTCGCAGACGCGACTTGAGCCTTTGGCTCTGCGGGGTTCCCCCCATGAGCAACTAACGAACCCCTAATGGGTTTGCCCTATGTACGACGGTGCCTGTCACTTCGTTAATCTACTGAGTTTAAAACCAGATTAATATTGCCGTTAACAATTAGCTAAGACAAACTAGAGCTGTGGTCTAATAACTATCTGTCTATGTCTAAGGCTAACGAACCTTCTTCGATTAAAGAAAGCCCCTCGGCAACCGTAATGGAAAGAAATAAGGTTGCAGGAACGATTATCGATAAGATTCGACGTTCTTTAAATCTGAAGTCTATTTTTAAAACAACTACCGTAGAGTTACAACGGGTTTTGCAGTGCGATCGCTTGGCTATCTATCAATTTAACCAAGACTGGAGCGGACAAGTAGTAGCAGAATCTGTCTATGAGGGTTGGGTTTCTTTGCTTTCAGAGCCAGAAAAATACGAAGTAACCAAAAGCAATCGTATTTATGGAGATCGCTGGCTGATAAAAGATTGGTTGAAGGAAAAAGAAAAAGATATTTTTCATCACGATACCTACCTGCAAGAAACTCAGGGGGGCAAATATACAAGGGGCAACAAATTTACTGCAGTAGATAATATTTATACTCAAGGTTTCGCCGACTGCTATGTCAAAGCTCTAGAGCAATATCAGGCTAAAGCTTATTTAATAGTGCCGATTTATCAGGGTGAAAAGCTGTGGGGTTTGTTGGGAGCATATCAAAACGATGATTTTAGAACATGGTCAGATTCAGAAATCGAACTGATGGTGCAGATTGCAACACAATTAGCGGTAGCCTTGCAACAGGCAGAATATATCAATCAACTCAAGTTACAAAAGAGAGATTTAGAAATAACCGTCAAGGAATTAAAGCTAGCGCAACAACAGCTAATTCAGCACGAAAAATTAGCAGCGTTAGGGCAGTTGGTGGCTGGAGTAGCCCATGAAATTAATACTCCCTTAGGGGCAATTAGAGCCTCAGCGGGCAATAATACCAAAGCTTTGTTAGCAGCCATTTCTGAGTTACCCAAGCTTTCAGAGTTACTTAGTCCTTCAGAAAAAGCAACTTTCTTTGAGTTGATTGAGCAGGCAATGGGAACTAAACCAGTATTTTCTTCCAGCGAAAAGCGCCCTCTTAAGCGCAAAATCACTAATGAACTTAAGCAATATCAACTTGATAATGCCAGAAATGTTGCCGATGTCTTAATTGATATTGGCATTACCGAAAAAGTTGATGCTTATTTGTGCTTATTGCAGCATGCTCAAGTCAACTGGATCTTAGATCTGGCATATAATCTAACTCGTTTACTGGGTAATAATCGAACTATCATGACCTCGGTGGAAAAAGCATCGAAAGTTGTGTTTGCCCTCAAAAACTATGCTCGATTTGATTTTAGTGGCGAAAAACAGCTCGCGCAAATACAAGATGGTTTGGAAACTGTGTTGGAAATTTACCATAATCAGCTCAAGCATAATGTTGAAGTGATAAGACATTACGAAGATATTCCCGAACTGCTTTGTTTTCCTGACGAACTAATACAAGTGTGGACAAACTTGATTCACAATGGTATCCAGGCGATGAAAACAGAAGGAACATTAACTCTTAGTACTACCGTCGAAAACGAAACGATCAAAGTAGAAATAACTGATTCTGGGACAGGCATTCCTCCTGAACTTAAAGAGCAAATTTTTGAGCCTTTCTTTACTACTAAGCCAACAGGAGAAGGTAGTGGGTTAGGTTTACATATTAGTCAAAAAATTATTGACAAACATCAAGGAAGCATTAAGGTAGATAGTC
>JBCCDL010000412.1:0-5734 GCA_039030815.1 Cyanobacteria bacterium P01_A01_bin.83
GTCGCAGATACGGGCAAGCGGGATTCAAAAAGCCCAAGAACGGGAAAGCGTTGTGGAGTCCTAGCTATTTTGCAGTGTCGGTTGGTGGTGCGCCTATTGATGTGCTGATAAAATATATCAAAGAGCAAAGTCGCCCTGCGCTGCGCTGAAGGGCGAGGCTTGTATCCCTTTACCTTCGGTCAACAAATCTTTTTTTATCGAAAGTAGCAGGATCAATCACTATTAGTTCGCTATTTTTGGTCAAGCCATTCTCGGCAGATTTAGTAACAAATACTCTAGCAGCCCCACCAGAAGGTTTTGTTTGGCTAGTGAAGGGAATTACCGTAATTTTTTGTCTTTTAAGATTAAACCCTGTTTTGCTAATAATCAAACCTGGTCTAACTTTTTTAATTTCTGAACCTACTTGTGGCTCAAAATTTATTGTCCAGATTGTTCCATGTCGATAATCTGACATTCTTGTTCCTCTTCATTCCAGCCCAATTGAGAATTGTCTATTTCTACTGCATCAGCAATCATTTCTGCCTCTTCTAGTTTGTTAGCCTCTTGTTCGACAAGCAGGGCAATAAGAGAGCTACGATTTCGTTCTGGTCTTCTCGCCCTATTCGTTGATAAATCTTGAGCTAATCCTTTTTTTGTTAGCAGATCTAACTTTTTTTGCTGTTCTTCTGTCAGGTAGACTGATATATTAGGCATAATATTAGATTTTATATTTTAATTCCTATTCTAAAATAGAGCTAGAGCGATCGCTTTTTACATAATCACTCTGAATAGGTCTAAATTTATTTTTGAAGTTTCTAATCACAAAAAAAATCCTGGTTAAATTTAACCAGGACTTGTGATATGTAAGTGAGGATTTTAAAAGATTGAAATAATCTAATTAGTAGCCATAGCCAGAAGGAATGTATTGCTGCACATCGATTTGACCTTGAACGTTGTGTTGTGTACTGTCTTGATCGATGACATTGTAACCGCCAACAGCCGCCGCCTCGTTAGCATTACCTTGAACTGAGGTTTGAGTATCAGGGACATCAGGTACTCCGTAGGCATCAAGGTTTAACTGGTCTTGATAGTTAGCTTGGTCAGCATCTTGTAAAATTAAGTTAGCATCACCCACTGCTGCTGAAGAATTAGTGTTGTTTTGGATGCTGGTTTGGGTATCTCCAACTTGGGCGAGAACAGTTAGAGGCGAAAACGCGATAATTGTTGTTAGAATAGTTAATGTAGATTTTTTCATGATTTGAGACCTCGTAAAGATTCAGATTTGGTATTTGTGTTGCTTACATTTACTAATTACGACTGGTCTTTTTTTTTATGCACTTTTTTGGCTTCTACAATTATGATCTACAAAAAGGCAATTAACGACATAGTTGAGAGCGATGCCGACCGCTAGCTGAGTACATGGGTTGAACCCATAATGGGTTCGTTAGTTGCTCATGGGGGGAACCCCCAAGACCGCACTAACTCACCGAATCGCCTTTGTACGGACTTGCTTAGTCTACGACTTGCGACCCGACCGCAACCGCGATCGCTAAATATTTCTCATATTAATACTATATACTACATTTTTGACTCTTAATTTAGATAATTTTAATCTTGTCTTAAGCTAAATACACTTAGTTATTCTTAAAGTCCCAGGTGGATCAGCCGAAAAACTGCTATTAATTTAAAGTAGCATTGAGCATACTTAGTTGTTGAACGCGAAAGTAATTTGTCTGGTAGTCCGACAAATAAGATGAAAATCCAGTTTAATAACATTTTGCCATGCTCATAACAGCTAAGAGCTATCATAAAATACCTAATTCAAGATTAAGGAAGAGAACATATGCCTCTAACTCTTTCAGGAGAACAACAGCAACTTTTCGATCACAGCTTAGAAACCATCCAGAAAGTTGAAGCTCTTTTTGTGGAGGCAAAGGTACTTTTTCCCGACTTCGACCCCAATATTGGCGTTCTCAAGCAGCAGTTAGCTAACCCGTTTTCGATTTTTATCTGCGGTGAATTTAACGCAGGGAAGTCTAGCTTACTCAATCAGCTTAATAACCAACAGATTGCTAGTGTCGGGTTTTTGCCCACAACTCAAGAAATTAGTTCCTATAATCCCGAAGGGTTTGGGGGCTTGGCGTTTATTGATAGCCCTGGGACTAATTCCATTATTGAACAACACCAGGAACTGACGGAAAATTATTTACAGCAAGCGGACATTATTCTGTTTGTCACCTCTGTAGAACGTCCTCTCAGTAAATCAGAACAGGATTTTTTGACTTTGGTCGATCAAACCTGGGCGCGTAAAATTATTGTGGCGATTAATAAGACCGACTTGGTAGAAGAAAATGAAGCCAAGCAAATTAGGGAATATGTTAGTGAAGGATTGAGTAAGATTTTAGCGCAAATGCCTCCTGTGTTTAATATTTCAGCTAAGACAGGGGGAGGAATTGAAGAACTCAAAAGCTTTTTACTAGCTTTTCTAGCTGAGGGAGAGAAAGTTAAACTCAAGCTACGGGGACCCCAAAATTCGCTGCTGGTTTACTTAGAACAGTTGGCACAGCAAAACGAATCGATCAAAGCACAGTTAAAGTCAGATAAAGCAGTTTTTGATCGCACTTCCCGCAGAATTGAAGAACGATTGGAAGAGTACAACCTTTTATTTGGTATCTTCCGCGACAACATTGAAGATCTCTTTACCAAGCTAACTCAGGAGACAGAAGAATTAATCGATAATAACACAGGTTTACTTACGGTACTTAAAAGACGTATTACTAAGGAAGATGACTTGCTAGAGGCAAAATTAGCTAAAACGATCAAAGAGATCCAGCTAGATAAAAACCTGGAATCAATCTTCCAAGAAGCAATTTCTACTTTTCTGAAATATCGTGAGCGCATTGTCAGAGAAGCCAAAGAAGATCTCTCAACCACGATTACTGTCCCAGAGTCGGCATTAGCTTTACCACCAATCAACACCGATAAGCTACAGAGTGATGAATTTGCCCTCAAAATAAAAGCGGCGGCAGAAGAAGGTATAGAAAGCTTCTGGAAATTAGGAATCACCGCAGCGGCAACTGGCTTTGGAGGACAGTTATTGTTTAGTACTTTTTCTGCTGATGCTACGGCATTATTTGTGGCAGGATTATTTAGCTTGATGAGTTTTGATGCCCTCCCCAGAAGACGTAGAAAAGTCAAAAAAGAACTAGAACAAGCTTACCAAGATCTGCAAGATAACTATACTAAGACTCTCAAAGATGCCTTGGCAGCAGAACTAAATAAGTGTCTACAACAGTTTGCCGACGTGATTCGACCAAAACAGGAAGAATTAGCTAACAAAATTGCTGTCAGCGAAACCATTAGCGAAAATGTCTCAACTATCACCACTGAAATCCAACAAATTACCGAAAAGGTAGAACAACTTGCTGTTAATAACTAAAATTATAATAAGCTAAAGGTTAAGAACTTTAGCAGCAGTTGATAACCAAAAGAGATCCTCTCGACCTGTAAAATTAACTTTATATTTTCTATCATGTTTGCTGCTAAATCAAATTAAGGCACCAGACAAGGTTCTACCATAATCTTAGAGCCATAGGAGTATGTAGTTTAGATCAACTGTAATTAAAGCTCTACTTTTTAGATATTTTCATGAATATACGTACTGTTTCCACAACTCCTTTTTCGGATCAAAAGCCAGGAACATCGGGATTGCGTAAGTCCGTCACAGTTTTTCAACAGCCTCATTATCTGGAGAACTTTGTCCAGTCAATTTTTGACTCTTTGTCAGGATGTGAGGGGCAAACGATAGTTTTAGGTGGTGACGGACGTTACTATAACCGCGAAGCCATTCAAGTCATTATGAAAATGGCTGCTGCTAACGGTATTGGACGTATTTTAGTGGGAAAAGGCGGCATTATGTCTACTCCTGCGGCATCGGCAATTATTAGACAATATAAAGCTTACGGTGGCATTATTCTCTCTGCGAGTCATAATCCTGGGGGACCAAAAGGAGATTTTGGAATCAAGTACAATATTACTAGTGGAGGTCCTGCACCAGAAAAAGTTACCGAAGCAATTTTTGCTCGTTCTAAAGTTATTGACAGCTATAAAATACTGGAAGCAGAGGATATTAATCTCGATAAGTTGACGGTGACGCGCTTAGGAGAAATGAGTGTTGAGGTGATCGACCCAGTTGAACCTTACACTCGTTTAATGGAATCTTTGTTTGATTTTGACCGTATTCGTGGCTTGATTAACAACGACTTCAAGCTATGTATTGACTCGATGCACGCTGTGACAGGTCCTTATGCTAAAGATATTTTTGAAAAGCGATTAGGTGCAGTCGGTGCGGTGCAAAATGGTGAACCCTTGCCTGACTTCGGTGGTGGACATCCCGATCCGAATTTAGTCTATGCCCATGACTTAGTAGAAAATATGTTTTGCAGTGATGCTCCAGATTTTGGGGCTGCTTCCGATGGTGATGGCGATCGCAATATGGTTTTAGGTAATAACTTTTTTGTTACCCCTAGCGATAGTCTGGCAGTATTAACCGCTAATGCAACTTTAGTACCAGGATATAAAGATGGTTTAGCTGGTGTGGCTCGCAGCATGCCCACTAGTGAGGCAGTAGATCGAGTCGCCGACAAGCTTAACATTTCTTGTTACGAAACTCCCACAGGATGGAAGTTCTTTGGTAATTTATTGGATGCTGATCAAGCTACTCTTTGTGGAGAGGAAAGTTTTGGTACTGGTTCCAATCATGTCCGCGAGAAAGATGGGCTGTGGGCAGTATTGTTCTGGTTAAATATTCTAGCTGTTAAAGGTGAGTCGGTAGAGAAGATTGTTAAAGACCACTGGAAAACCTATGGACGCAACTACTATTCTCGTCATGACTACGAAGAAGTAGATAAAGAACGTGCTACAGAATTGATGGAACGTCTCAGGGAGATGATAGGTTCTATGACTGGTCAGCAGTTTGGTAACTACACAGTTAAATATGCCGATGACTTTAGCTATCAAGATCCTGTAGATGGTAGCGTCAGTGAAAAACAAGGGATTCGCATTGGCTTTACCGATGGTTCGCGGATTGTCTTTCGTCTTTCTGGTACTGGAACTAAAGGGGCAACCTTGAGACTATATGTCGAGAGTTACGAACCAGATGCTAGTAAACACGATCAAGAAACTCAATCAGCTTTGAAACCCTTGATCGATCTAGCCGAAGAAATTGCTCAGATTAAGGAATATACTCAGCGCGATGAGCCTACTGTAATTACTTAATTTACCCTTCAATTTAGTTGATAAATTTTATGAGATCGCTATTACAGCGATCTTTTTTTGTTACTTATATATTTTAGGTAACTATCGCCAATTGAATTGAACTTGAGTGTGGCAAAACTACTAAGAATTGCGACAACTTCTACCTTGACGAGATTTCTGGATTTGACCGACCTCTCCTTGTTGCAAATAGCTGCGATGAAAAGAGGAGTTAAATTCGGTCGTCCGAAAAAGCTATCTCCAGAACAAAAGGAATTGATTCTCAAATTGAGAGAGGAGGGAAAATCGGCAACTGAGTTAGCCAAGACTTTTAATGTAGACCGCTCCACTATTTACCGTCTGGGTGAATGATATTTTTCAACAACCCACGCTGGCATGGAGGGGCATCTTTGCAACAGAAGCGAAGGAATAAGACTTTTAGTAAAAATCCTCTAAACAGCGAATAACGAGAAATTGTTGGTAGTGGGTTTGAAACACTATA
>JBCCDL010000413.1:0-5722 GCA_039030815.1 Cyanobacteria bacterium P01_A01_bin.83
CAAGGCGATCGCTCGACTAAAATCAACACATTTAACTAAGTACAGGTTACTTAAGGGGTATAAGAGCTAAAACCCTGATTCTTTCTGCTCTTTAAATGTGCTGTAACCCCGTGAGTAAAAAGCTTTAAAATAGCAATTAAAGACATCAGTTGAATCAAGATAAATGGAAGCCATTACTATTCCCAAGGGATTTTTCGTAACTCCAGAACAATTTGACCAACTAGCACAAGCCGAACAAATTGCGCGAATGGAGTTAACTAAAGATGGAGAATTAATGGTTATGAGTCCACAGAGCGAACGCTCAGATCGTCGTCTAAACGACGACTTGCGAATCTTCGATTCGCGTGGGGGAACAGCAGGTAGAAAAAATCGTCGTTTGGCACAGCAAATCGGAATTTGGACAGATCGAGATGGTATGGGAGAAGCATTCGATTCCTCGACTATTTTTGTTCTAACTAATGGTGCGAGGAGAAGTCCTGATGTTAGCTGGATCGAACTAGAACGGTGGAATCAATTAACCCAAGCACAACAAGATGGTTTTCCTCCTATTGTTCCTGATTTTGTGATTGAATTAGTAAGTCCTAGTGACCTTAAAAATCAACGATATGAAGATTTACAGTTAAAGATGCAGGAATATTTAGACAATGGCGTAAGACTTGGTTGGTTAATCGAACCATCAGCAAAAACAGTAGAAATATATAGAGTTGGGCAACAGGTAGAGATTTTAAATAATCCTCAAACTTTATCAGGAGAAGATGTTTTACCTGGGTTTGTTTTGGATTTAAGTGAGATTTTTTAATTTGAAATAATGCGATCTCCAACATGATACAAATCAACAGTTGTCTACAAAGATTTCTTAAGTGAACGATTTACCCATTACAAACAATGTTTACGGATTTCTTTATTCAAAGGTAGGTTTGAGAGATGCTGCCAAAGTACTTCGAGATTTTTTAGGGTTATCGGAAAAACAAGCCTACATTTACAAAAGTCAATTTGATGGAAATGAGACATTAAAAATTAGGACGGAAGCGTATGAATTTGAAACACAAAGTCTAAAAGAAGGAGATAAATGGCTTTTCAATGGTGCGGTTGCAGGAGATATTGACTCAATAAAGGTAATACTAAAGGAAATATGCGATCCCTTAAAACTTAAGGGATATGAAGCAAATTTTGAAATCTATGATGAAAATTTTGAATTTATTTCCGAATACCCTTGAAGAGCATACCTTATAGCTTTATAAGCTCTCGATTTGCCATTTGTCTATGTGGTGCAAGGGAAGCTCGAAACGCTCGACTGGTTGATCTTTTCCCCATTTTCGCCCGCATCCCTATCCACAATCCATTAAATTGTTCCTTAAATTAGATGGGGTCACAGACATATAAATTACCTAGAATCTTGCATCTTTCAATAGGTATACAGGTGTATGTAGATCGAAAATTAATTTTGCCCAATTACTGATCCTGACCCCACTCGACAAAAATTTCTTTAATTCTAGCGATCGCCTTATCTGCTGCTTGTTCTGGATTAAGCTTTTGGATGGTTACTTGATTGAGGGCTTTTCCCCAAATGTTTTCGGCGAATACTTGGCTATAGACGGGATGCTCAACTGTAGGAAACATTTTTGTTTGATCTGAATGGAAAATTCTGATAGCATCAGTCAAATAAGGATCTTGAGTATTCTGCCAAAAAGAATCAGCCCAAACTGAAGTTCTGACTGGCTGGGTTCTATTGTTAGAGGTTTGATGATAATTGATCGCAATTTGAGGTTGTATATAGTAACGCAAGAAGTCTTTAGCCAAAGATTTTTGGGGGGAATCTTTAAAAATTACTGCCTGTCTGATGGAAATCAAATGACGCATCGGTTGACCGCTGGGTTTATTGGGAAAATCCACAATACCTAATCGATTGAGATAAGTATCACGATCTCGATTAACAGTAGCGGAAATCGAAAAAGTACTGTTGGGAGTCATCAAAACCAGGCGATTGAGTAGATTGCGATTGTTATCTATATTTGACCATTTAATCGCATCAGATGGAATGTAGCCCTGCTGATACAGTTGAGCATACCAGTTGAGACATTTTATAATCCCTTGACGCACTTGAGGGCGATCTAGTTGCAACTCACCTTGCTGGTTATACAAAGAGATATCGTATGCTTCTAAAATTTGCTCGAATAAATAGTACGTATCATCAGCACTATTATGTTCTCCAAGTGGTAAACCCAAAGCATATATTTCTTGGTTTGTATTAGCTTGCAACTTGGTTTGTGCCTGTTGCCAAAATTGCCAAAACCCATTCCAATCGCGGGGAATATCAGTTGCGTCTAGACCAATCGAGGCTAACAAATCTTGCCAGTAGAAAATAAACATCCCCGATTGCTCAATGGGTACGGCATAGTAACTACGTTTTCCCTGTTGGGGATTGTTGTAAGTGATTGCCCTTAAAACATTTTCAGGATAGTCATCTTTAATTGGTTCAATAAGATCGCTAACATCTTCTAACTTATCCTGCCAAGCTAGTTGAGGATAGAGAAGCCGATCTCCCTTAGGATTGATTAAAATATCAGGAAGATTAGACCCTTCGGTTGCTCTTTTTGCTTTAGCAGTCAACTCATTGGTAGAGAAAAAAGATAGCTTAATTTGATTACCAGTTAGTTTTTCCCAGCCAGTAACTACCTCCCGAATAGCCTCATTTTCTTCGATATTGTAGCCTTGTTCTAACCAAATCGTGAGTTCGCTTGTTTCTAATTCTGAATTAGGGGTTATCTGAGGATCAAGCTTAGTATTATGGGAGCAAGCGATCAATACGAATATTAACGTAGCAGTTATTGCTCTAATAATTAGTCGCTCTCCCCATCTTTTTTTCATACCACACACTTAGTAATCCCAATTTTATAAAAGAATAAATACGTGGTGTGCAACTTTCTACGAGAGAATAAGACTTTCAGTAGATTTCAAGTAAATTCATGTTTCTGAAACCCAATGAAATCAATGACTCAAAAAAAGTTGCACACGGGGTAATAAATGTGATTCACGATAGCTTGCGATCGAGAATAACTAGAGAAGTCTGTCTTCAATTATGTTTGGGAAATTCTACCAAATATGCTTGTTGAAATATATTGTTGTTATGACTTAAAATCAGCAGCAGTAAGAAACTGTTTGTAAACAAAAGATAAAAGTGAGGGAGATAGGGGAGATAGGGGAGATAGGGGAGATAGGGGAGATGAGGGAGACGATTTTACACTCTTTTTAACCTTTTCCCCTTTCCCTCTTACCTCGGTAGTCAATTATGATTCGTGCCAGAAGTCTAATAGATTGACTGTAGACTAGAAAGCAAAATAATCAATTACAACTTATTAGCTATGGAAGCCACGAAAATTCGTACTTCTAAAAATTTTAAAAGACTTCAGGCTCACTTACGGGGACAAGCAGGTAAGGCGATCGCCGATTATAAGATGATCGAAGATGGCGATCGCGTTATGGTATGTTTATCTGGAGGCAAAGATTCTTATACGATGCTGGACTTACTGCTAAGTTTGCAGCGCAAAGCACCTGTAGAATTTGAGATATTAGCAGTTAATCTAGATCAAAAACAACCAGGTTTTCCTGAACAGGTATTGCCTGAGTATTTAAACTCGTTAGGTGTTGACTATCTCATCGTTGAAGAAGATACCTACAGCACCGTCACTAGAGTTATTCCAGAAGGAAAAACTATGTGCGGTTTGTGTTCCCGTTTGCGTCGCGGTATTCTTTATCGAGTGGCGCAAGAACAAGGAGCAACCAAAATTGCTTTAGGACACCATCGGGATGATATTGTCGAAACCCTATTTCTAAATATGTTTCATGGCGGTAGATTAAAAGCCATGCCACCCAAGCTACTAAGCGATGACGGGAGAAATATAATTATTCGTCCCCTAGCATATTGTTCGGAAAGAGAAATTATTCGTTACGCCAATGCCAGAGAGTTCCCGATTATTCCCTGCAATCTTTGCGGCAGTCAGGAGAATTTACAACGAGCTAAAATTAAGGAGATGTTACAGACTTGGTCACGAGAATCTCCAGGTAAGATTGAAAGTATTTTTCGCAGTATTCAAAATGTATCTCCTTCTCAGTTAGCAGATACGGAGTTGTTTGACTTTGCCCGATTAAACAAAACCACCATTAATTGATTATTGGGACTTAAGCGTTTCTTCTTAAAAGCTGATTCTTAAAGACAAGTTAAGTAGAGATTGTGACCAAAACAAAATCATTCCAAGTTAAACCAACTACCTCAGACACTCTCAACCCACAGCCATACATCAATAACAGCATCAAGCGATCGCGTTCATTCCTGACTCCATACTTAATCAATCCCTGCACTTTTGTCATACTTTATCATCTATTAAAAACGTTCTAATTAACTGTTTATCTATCGTTAATAATTAAACCGTATAGTTGAGGTTGGTTTGGCACTTTATATACTCCCTCACTCTACGTAGGTCGAATAGCAATCATGATTGAAGTCACTTTCTCATCATTCGAGCAAAAGCCAGTTGATACAGATTCAGATACTTACGTTATCACTCACGGTTATCTAAGCAGTAGCGACTCTGAGTGGGTAGGCAACTTGGCAGAAGAGATAGAACAGTTGGACTCCAACAGCAATATTATTCTTACTGACTGGTCGGAAGCTGCTGGTACGGTAAATTATTTTAGTGCGGTAGAAGACACTGAAGAAGTTGGCAATCAATTAGCTAATTGGCTGATCGATGAAGAAATCAACCCCGATACTACTCAACTAATCGGTCATAGTTTGGGCGCACACGCATCGGGGATTGCAGGAGACATTTATTCAGATATTACAAGTAGCTCGATTGAAACAATAGTCGGTTTAGATCCAGCAGGACCTGCTTATGAAGACTCTTTATTCTCTAATGGTAAACCTGCTGATGAACGTCTCGATCCTACAGATGGCGATCGTGTCGTGGCTTTTCACACCAGCGATACTTTTGGCTATGACGATCCTTTAGGTTTACTAGATCTCTATATCAACCCCGACGATTTACTTCAACCAGGAAAATCAAATGCTTTGGGCAATCATGCTTACTCTCAAGATCTCTATACCGATTTAATAGCAGGGAATGGCTACGTTCAAAGCAATGAGGGCGTTTTAGGAGATGGTATATTCGACTACGATGATGTTTTTGCTTTCAGTGGCAGTATCGATGTTGATACTACTAATTCTGTATTTCTTGGTTAAAGCAATTAGTGTTCCTCTTTCATCTGGGTGAGGCAATTTTTAATTTAATCTGGTAGGGATTTTGACCAAAAAAGCGATCGCCTGTAGGGGAAAATGCCTAATCTGCGGCGATCGCTCTTTCTGTGGTTATTCCCCATTTGCCAAGTCGTGTAATTGATCAAGTCGAGCTAAGGTAGCCAAGGACTAGGAATAAATTGTGTCAAATCTTTAATTGTTTGGTTGATGGTTCTAGCTATCTTGATATGAGGCTCATCGGCTTCAATGGGAATAATATTGGCTTTGTTACCCACTCCAAACCGCTTGATAACTAAGTTGGCTGCTTCTAAACCTGTTACATATGCTTTTTCTTGTGACCATGAACCATGGTTGGTGACAATCCAATCACCACTCATGTATAAGTTAGGGATCTTAGTAGTCGCCGACATCAAATTTTGATAGCTACCAGGGAAAAAGTGAGTCACACCTTCTTTAACACGGATCACG
>JBCCDL010000414.1:0-5714 GCA_039030815.1 Cyanobacteria bacterium P01_A01_bin.83
ACGAATATTAAAAATAACTTAGTTTGGCTATAACTGACTACTATTGAGTTATTTGTTATAGTTATTTCCAATAAAAACACAGGAGCAATTTCAATAACTCCTGTGCTTTAAAATTTGACAACTATTTAATGAGCTACAATTTTTGCAGTTCCTCAGTAAGAATGTTTATGGTTAACCGAATTTGCTCCTCAGTATGATTACAGGTAATAAAAAATCGTAATCTAGCACCATTATGGGGAACTGAGGGATAAATCATGAATGGAACATTAATTCCTCTTTTAAACAAATTCTGAGATAGCTGAATCGATTTAAGAGAGTCGCCAACAATAATGGGAATTACAGGAGAATCTTGACTCATCCCTGTGTCCAAGTTTTGTTCTTTGGCTAAATCCAAGAATAACTGCGCTCTTGCTTGAAGAGTAGTTGCTCTTTCTGGTTCTTGTTTAAGTACTCTAACCGCAGCTAAGGTGGCAGCAGCATTAGGTGGAGACATCCCAACGCTAAAAACAAAGCCAGGAGCAGTATATTTAAGATATTCAACCAAAGCAGACGAGCCTGCGATATATCCGCCACAACTAGCAAAGGACTTGCTAAGGGTTCCCATCCATAGATCGACATCCTTGGGGTTTATCCCACAGTACTCACTGATTCCCCGACCAGTTTTGCCAATGGTGCCGATAGAGTGCGCCTCATCAACCATGAGAAAAGTTTTGTACTTCTGTTTGAGCTTAATTACACTAGGTAAGTCGGCAATATCGCCATCAGTACTATAAACTCCTTCCAATACAATTAAAACCCGCTGATAACGATGACGGCGATCGCTTAATATTTGGGCTAAGGCTTCAGTATTATTATGGGGGAAAGCTACTAAACTGGCTCCAGAAAGAAAGCATCCTTGAAGGATACTATTGTGGCTGAGGGAATCATAGATAACTAGATCATCTTTGCCGAACAAATGACCAATAGTAGTCACATTAGTGGCATGACCTCCGACTAAAATAATACTATCCTCAACACCAATAAAGTCAGCTAGCTCTAGTTCTAACTCGCGATGGAGCGGTTTTTCACCTGAGATGAGGCGACTGGCAGAGGCGGAGGTGCCATAAAGGTCAATCGCATCTTTAGCAGCTTGATTTACCTGAGGATCGCCACACATCCCTATATAATTGTAAGTAGCAAAGTTAATCAATTCACGCCCATTAACTATAGTGCGATCGTTAACTACAGTTTCTTGAGGCACGAAAAACGGATTACCGTTGCCCAAACTTTTAACCTGTTCTTGCTGGGCTAATAATTTTTTATATTCAGGAAATTTGTCAAACTGATAGTTTTCTAAAGGTATTTCATATTGATTATTATCTTGAAGATCATTTAGAGAAAAATCTCCCTTAGCTTCGCCAGATTTAAGCTCTAAATTACTCGAGTTAGCTTGATCAGATAAACTAGAATTGGCTAAATATATAGCTAAAGCCTCAATATTTTGATAATCCCAGAGTAAGGTTGGGGGTAAACGACATCCGAGATAATCTTCTAAATCTCCAGACAAGTTAATTGCCTCTGCCGATTCTAGACCATACTCGTCAAAGTCTTGACTAACATCAATTTGATTGGGCTCAATTTCTAATACTTCAGCAAATTTATCAATTAACCAGCCCTGTATTACCTCCGTTCTAGAAGCAATACTTAAAGTGCTTGGTTGATTATTTCTATTAATAGAAATTTTGCTTGCTTTGCCATTTAAAGTTTCGTTGAATAGTGTCATTGTATACTCCTACACCACTTAATTAAGAATTTACTGTCAAGAATTTGGCTCTGTTCAGTAAATAAAGTACCTTCGAGTCTTTGATTTTCTGGTTTAGGTGACACCTTCCAAACCATAATGGTCACTCTCGATGGTTATTTTGCCACGAACCCCCGCCAGAATACCAGGGTATCCAGCAGGGGTTAGTTCAAGTTGTTTAATTGGTAATCTTAATATAATGGCAACCTCGCTTTCTGTTATAAACATACAGATCTACAGAATGATAGATCGAATTTATAACAAACTCGCAGAGATCGCCAGTAATTGAGGTAAATATCTTGAGAAAGATTAGCTTGCCATATACTCTCTAACGTAGTTTCTCCGTCTTCTCAACTGAGCCAAAGCCTGATGTTCTAGTTGGCGGACACGTTCACGACTAATGCTCATCCGCTGACCAATTTTAGCTAGAGAAAGCTCTTTGCCATCGTTCAAGCCAAAGCGTAAGGTAATCACTTCCTGCTGTTGTGGAGATAAATCTGCCATCAAACTATACAAGTCATTACGTAGTAATTGTTGAGTAGCATAACGATCTGGCGAAATGCCATCATCTTCGAGCAATTCTGACAATTCAGTATCCTGATTATCACCAACGCGCACATCCAGAGAAATTGGCTGACGAGCAATACTTAAATATTCCCGAATTTGTTCGGGTTTAAGATCTAATGCCTCGGCAATTTCAGCTACTTCGGCACTCCGTCCTAGTGTTTGAGCCAACTCTCGCTGAGTTTTTTTAATTTTGTTAAGCTTTTCTGTGATATGAATTGGCAAGCGAATGGTGCGAGCCTGTTGAGCGATCGCTCTAGTGATGGCTTGACGAATCCACCAGTAGGCGTAGGTAGAAAATTTATAGCCTCTAGTGGGGTCGAATTTTTCAACACCTCTTTCCAGACCCAAACTACCTTCTTGAATCAGATCGAGAAATTCCATATTCCGCTTCTGATATTTTTTGGCGATCGCCACGACCAAACGCAGGTTAGCCTCGATCATTTTTTGTTTGGCTCTTTGACCTTCTTTAATAATCCTGTTAAGTTCAATTTCACTCAGTTGAGCATTAGCTGCCCACTCCTTCAGGCTGAGTTCGCTTCCAGTATCGCGTTCTAACTCTTCTTTTTCCGTTAACAGGATCATCATTTTCTGCACTTGTTTTCCATAAACAATTTCTTGTTCATGGGTCAACAAGGGTACCCGACCAATTTCGTGCAGATAGGTTCTCACCATGTCTGCCGAATAGTTTCCTTTTGGGGTTTTTCTTTCAATGTTGGCTTTAGGCATTGGTACAGTTATGACTCCTTTATAAACTTCAAAAGTCAGTAATACTTCTAGTTTTGGTAAGGACGCGACCCCATCGCGCCCCTCACGAAATGCCTGAACTCGGTTCGGGCATCGCGGGCTTCAGGGAAGGGGGTCTTGTGTCGTCCGTTAAGTTGAATTACATCAAGGTGTAGCATAGAAGTTCTTGAATAAATTTCAAGAGATCATTTCTATTTAATTCAGGCTTTTGGCTCAGCCTCGCCTCAGAAATTGCAAGCTAAATTCTTCTTCTTCAAGATTTCCTTTATCTTTTAATCTTCAACGCTGCCATCGCTTTTGCTATCTGACTAAGTCTTTAGACGTTTGACCTTTAGAAAAGGTTCAACTATATTTGGCGTCAGTAAAACTTGGTTGCTAAGTATCCTGCAAAAATACAAGATTCAAGATGAAATTATGGTTTCTTATACGAGCAACCATTAGGAAATATGTATTTACCTAATTTGTTGACGAACGAGTAACTTATCAACGTTATAAATAATACTTTTCATATTCCCCAATTTTGCTGAACAGAAGATAAGTTAATTCTGAGAACAAAATTAATTTTTGAACAAAAGCCCTATTGCCAAGATCTTCATCAATGTTGCTCCCTCGGTAGCGGCATATCTGGCAGCTATCAAGATGGACTTTGGTACATGCTAATTAAATAATTAAATGTAAATGTAAATCAATATTGTTTTGGCAAGCATTTTTTAGCTTTTCGTATTTGGATCTATGTTTTTAGCAAAAATAGATCCATCAAATTTAGTCAGGATAAGGGTTCGATTACAATATTTATTATTTGCCGCAAGTAAGCTATTTACGGCAATAGGCTCAAACGCAATTCAATTTGTACAGTTAACCAAAGTCCATAAAATTGTTGTTTACTATTGTTTTAACTCAATTCTAATAATATTAAAGCCTGGTTGACAAACATCAATTTCTGAATGATCCCAAAAGCCTTTAATAATCAAAAAACTTAATGTGTTTTAGATTACAAAAACTCTTAATAAAGTACGTTTCTTTAGATTATACTTTTAAAAAAATAGGTAAATAAGATGAAACCAGTTGCAGAATCAGTAACAAAAACCATGTCTAATATTCTAGTTGTTGAAGACGATCCACTTACACTTAGTAGCGTTAAAGATTTGCTGGAAGCAGAAGACTTCCAAGTTACTGGTGCCGAAGATGGTGAAATTGCTTTACAACTTCTTGAAAAGAACAAATTTGATTTAATTGTGTGCGATTTGTTTTTGCCCAAGGTTAATGGTTATGAAGTTTTCTCTTCAATTAAAAAAAGTATAGATAATTCAAAAATTCCCTTCATTGTGTTATCGGGAAGAAATAAGTCTAGAGATGTTGCTTTAGGTATGGAGATAGGTGTTAGCGATTACATTACAAAGCCTTTTGTTAATGAGGAATTGATTAATTCAATTCAAGCACAACTGAAAAAAAAACAATTTTTGGAAAAATGTTATCAAAAATTGGATTCAGATTTAGACGAAACTGAAAAGAATGCTCCTTTAAAATCTCCTCAGCCTAAGAATCCTCTTTACTACAATAAAACTACGCATTTAGCCAATCAATTTTGTTTACGAGAACATTTTGAGCATACAGTTAGTAACTACGCCAAAGAGAAAATAAAGCTAAGTTCGTCTGGTGAGAAACAACTAACTAGTATTGCTGTCTGTTGTATTAGTCTCAGTTCCCCAGAAAATTTGATTAATGATTGGGATCAAAAGCAGATTGATCATATTCTGAAAATTGCTTCTGCGAGATTAAATAATTGCCTGGGTAACAAAGCTAAAATCATGATGTTGGCAGAGGGCTACTTTACTCTAATTTTGCCCTATGTGACCCATTTAACCCAAGCTCTTAATCTTGTAAAAACTGCCCAAGAATCATTACTCAAACCTTTTGCAATTAACAACCAGGTATTTAATATTAAGCCTAACGTTGGTATTTCTTTTTATCCTCAGCATGGTCAAGAGATTGAGCAGTTGTTAGAACGTGCCAAACAGGCTTTGTTAAATGCTCATCAAAATTTAGAAGATTGCTATGAAGTGTATCGACCTCATATATCTTATGCACTGAAATATAAGTCGTTGGCACTTGTAGAAGATTTACGACATGCCATACATAACAATGAATTCAAGATACATTATCAACCTCAAATAAGCCTTCTAACTGGCAAGGTGGCTGTTGCAGAAGCCTCTATTATTTGGCATCATCCCAGAAGAGGATATATTTCTCCTAAGACATTTTTACCAATCGCCGAAGATATTGGGTTAATTAAATCGATTGAAACCTGGTTTCTATTTAGTGCCTGTCAACAGCTTAAATATTGGCAAGAACTGGGTTTTGAGCAGTTAAAATTAGCCACCAATCTCTCAGAATATCTATTTTCTCAGAACAATCTCAACTCTATCCTTACCTCAATCATGAATCAGGCTCAAATTAATCCTGAATCGTTGATAGTTGAATTGGAAGAGAGATTTTTGTTTCATGACCAACAAAGTTCTCTGGAAAAAATATGCGACTTAAAATCTCTGGGAGTTAAAATTGCTTTGGACAATTTTGGTACTGGCTATTCTTCATTGAGCTATTTACAACAGTTTCCCTACAA